>CBHTUB010000098.1:0-14719 GCA_966095595.1 uncultured Chryseosolibacter sp.
GATGGATACAAACTTGGAACGCTTTGCGTGTTCGACTCCAAGCCAAAAAAACTGAACGACGATCAGTTATTCGCACTCCGGATCCTGGGCAAACAGGTGATGAAACTTTTCGAGCTTCGGTTGACGATACGTGAGCTCAACGAGGAGACAGAAAGGGCCAACAAGGCAACACTCGCCAAATCGAACTTCCTGTCGATGATGAGTCATGAAATACGCACACCGCTCAATGGCATCATCGGCCTTACCAACATTCTTATTCAGGATCAGCCGAGCGAATCCCAGTTGTCGAGCTTGAACCTGCTCAAGTTTTCCGGCGAAAATCTGCTCAGCATCATCAACGATATATTAGACTTCAGCAAAATAGAGGCAAACAAGCTGGAGCTGGAGTTTATCGACGTAGATCTGAACAGCCTCCTGACCAACGTTACACAGATCCTCCGTCCACGGGCTGATAGCAAGGGCATTGAGTTGAAGATAACATGGGTTGGAAATGTTCCGGAGCTGGTAAAGACCGACCCGGTTCGACTGAGCCAGGTGATCACCAATCTGGTTGGCAACGCGATCAAGTTTACAGAGAAGGGTTCTGTCGAGCTGATCGTAAAAGCGGGCGCATTGTCCGAAAGAAAACACGCAGTGGAGTTTCTCGTCAGGGATACCGGGATAGGCATTGCAAAGGAAAACCTGGAAGCCATCTTTGAAGTATTTACACAGGAGAAGGCAGATGTCACGCGAAAATTTGGCGGAACCGGACTCGGCCTGTCGATCAGCAAGGCATTAATTACACTCTTTAACTCGACCATTCATGTTGAAAGCGAGCGGGGTGTAGGTTCTACATTCAGGTTTGTTTTGGAAATGGAAGAAGGAGATTCAACAGATAGGGACGAAACAATCGCCACACCGATTGTCAAGACAAAACAGGGCCTGAAGGTTCTGGTAGTCGACGATAACGTAGTAAATCAGATCGTCGCAAGAAACATTCTTACAAAGTGGGACGTTGCTGTCGAGGCGGCAAGCAGCGGCATTGAAGCGCTCGACAAGATCAGGGACAGGTCATTCGATGTCATTCTGATGGATCTGCAGATGCCGGATATGGATGGCTTTGAAACTACAAGACGCATTCGCGCCATGAACGATCCATACTTCAAATCTCTGCCTATAATTGCCTTAACCGCCAATGCGGTACAGGAAGTGAAAGACAAGACAGTCGAGTATGGGATGTCTGATTTTCTCAGCAAACCCTTCCTTCCAGAGATGTTGAAAGAGAAGATTCAGCAGGCGACAGCGTAAGTTTCACGCTCAATCAATTGAAACGGCTGAAGAGACTGAAGCAGGTTCACACCTGGAATCCTTACACAAAGTGAAACTTTTTTCTTTACGCGGTAATCACCGCATATGACCAACTGGTAATATCCCGGAACTGTTTGTAACTTTTCCCATCCATTCAAAAAATGAGAACTCATTATACCAAATGCCTGGTGCTGGCTATCGCTCTTGTGTCATCGTGTAAAAAAGACACAAAGCTTGTTGCCTCTCTTACAAAACCGGAAGACAACCGATTCACCCCGGTAACATTGACCAATCCAGGCTCACTCAACGAGCCGATGGTCTTTCAGGTAGTCGATGATACTACTGCCTTTATCATCGAGCGGAATGGTAATCTCAAGAAATTGAACCTCGTTAATAAAGAAACGACCGTTATGGGTTTCATTCCGGTGTTTATGGGGAATGAGCAAGGTCTCATCGGCTTCACGCTCGATCCGGATTTCAAGTCCAATCACTGGGTATATCTGTATTATGCCCATGCAGTGGAAAGCAAATTTGTTTTGAGCCGGTTTGTGCTTAGCGATTCCCTTGAAATGAGGTCTGAAAAGATCATGATCGAAATCCCTTGCGATCGGGGCAACACCAGCCATACAGGCGGGGGCATGACCTGGGATGCGAACAGGAATCTTTACCTGACAACCGGCAACAACACAGGCAACTCGTTATATTCCCAGACCGATCAGCGGCCAGGCTACAGCAACTTTGATGACCAGCGCGGCGCTGCAAATACGAATAACCTCCGGGGAAAGATCCTGCGAATTCATCCCGAAAAAGACGGAACCTACTCTATCCCGGAAGGCAACCTCTTTCCAAAAGGCACGGCGCTGACGAGACGGGAGATCTACATTATGGGCAATAGAAATCCGTGGAGAATTCATGTCGACAGCAAAACCGGATTTGTCTACTGGGGAGAGATAGGCCCTGATGCCGATGCGGACTCCGAGAATGGACCCATGGGCTATGACGAGCTGAACCAGGCCAGGGGACCAGGCTTTTTTGGATGGCCTTATTTTATCGGGGAGAACCAGGCATATCCAATGTACGATTATGTAAAACAAGTTCCCGGCGAAAAACAGGATCCAGCGAAGCCCGTGAACAATTCAGTGAACAACACCGGCTTAAAGAATCTGCCTCCCGCTCAACCTGCTTTCATCGCATACCCATACCGTAGCTCCGAGAAATATCCTCTGGTGGGATCGAGCTCCCGGTGTGCGATCGGAGGACCTGTTTACAGAAGTGCTGATTTTAAAAATCCACGCAGACCCTACCCTCCATATTACGAAGGAAAATGGCTGGCAGCCGACCTCTCCCGTTTCTGGATCATGGCCATCACCATGGACGAGGATGGCAACTACAAGGCGATGGAGCGATTTCTTCCGGACTATCACCCGCAACAACCCATCGACATGAAGTTCGGACCACATGGCGACCTGTATGTACTGGAGTATGGCAGTAATACGGTGAATTCCCAGAGCGAATCGAAGCTCGTACGCATAGAATACAATGCCGGCAACCGAAAACCGATCGTCCAGATATCATCCAACAAAAGAGGCGGTGCAGTGCCACTTGCACTGGATCTATCAGCAAACGGAACCATCGACTATGATGGCGATAAGCTGAGCTATAAATGGAAAGTTGTCGGACCGGAAATATTTGAAAGCGACGCGGGCAACCAAAATTATAGAATCGAACTAAAAACACCCGGAGTGTACGAGGCCACCGTAGAAGTAACGGACGAATCAGGCGCTACAAACAGCAACTCACTGCGGATAATAGCAGGCAATGATCCTCCGAACGTCAACCTGACGCTTGGCGGAAATCAGGATTTTTTCTTTGCCGACACACCGATACCATACGACGTCGAAGTAACTGATCTTGAAGACGGGTCGCTGAAAAAAGGCACGATCGATCCAGACGGCCTGGCCATCACCATCGACTACGTTTCGGCCGGCTTCGACTATGTCGATGTCACGCTCGGTCACGCAAAGGTTGATGCCAGCTCACGATATGCCGTGGCAGAGACAATGATTGGCAGAAGCGACTGCAGGAGTTGCCACAATGCGAACGCAGCAGGAGTTGGACCGTCATTCACGGACATTGCAAAAAAGTATCGCGACAGATCCGATGCAGCTGAATACCTTGCCTTGAAGGTCATCAAGGGAAGCTCTGGCGTATGGGGAAAAGAAGCCGCCATGCCTGCACATCCGGACATGCCACAGGCCGATGTGCTGACGATCACAAACTACATACTTCACATCACCGATAAGTCATCCACGATTCCCACCGGAGTATTCAGGCCGAAATTACCGAAAGGTGACAAAGGAAAAGGAAAGTGGATCATCCGGGCTGCCTATACCGATCAGCCAAAAGATTCGCTGCCGCCGTTATCGACTGAGCGTGTTCAGATATTACGGTCGCCCGTGCTTCAAACCGTGGACGCGGATATCATCGAAGGCGCGATCCGCGACCACCTTGATGAATATACTTTTCTGACGGCGCGACCGGGCTCATACATTGCCTTCAGGAATATCGACCTTACGCAGGTCACCCAGATACAATTGATACCGAACTGGCACCTCTACGACATCTATAAGGGTGGAAAAGTTAAGATAAGGCTTGATAGACCTGACGGCGCCCTCATCGGTGAATCGCTGGTGTTGCCTCAGCAATTCAACATGCGTTACCGCGGTGCATTCGGTGGGCTTGATGACAAGAAAAAAATGGAAGAAGTAAAAAAGCTCAAGTTGCCCTTCCTCGACGAATCGAAGTTCTTTGGCGCGGGAAGTGACAAGAATGAATATACGTTGCCTTCGATCATCAACATCAAACCCATTAATGGAAGACACGACGTGTACTTTACGTTTGCCAATGATTCAGCGAAGAACGATGAAGCATTATTCCCGCTGGTCAGAATTATTTTATCGAATAAGAGTGTAAAATGAAGTTCATCGCGTGTTGCATATTCCTCTTGTTCATTTACGTAACCAGTGTTGCGCAGGATACGATCGTGAATAGTGTGGGAATCAGGTTTGTGAAAATCCCTGCGGGGCATTTTATTCTCGGTGAGTTCAAGCCTCCATACCCTACTGGCGTGAAGGATACACTCGACATGGTCATGTGGATGGGCGATAATGCACGCCCCTACAATACTGCCGAATTAAGTAAAGCACGGGAGCTTGCGCAGAAAGATAATAGCGATGGATTTGAAGTGGTGATCGCAAAGTCGTTTTACCTGGGTCAGTTCGAGATAACGCAGGACCAATGGATCAGGGTGATGGGAAACAACCCGTCTACTTTTAAACACGACACGCTCGATAAAACCAAATATCCGGTAGAATCGATCTCATGGAAGCAGGCGAAGGCGTTTGTCGATCGTCTCAATAGAATGGAAAAGACAAAAAAATACCGTTTGCCATCCGAGTTCGAGTGGGAGTATGCAGCGCGGGCCGGACGCCTGAAAGATATTCCGTGGGGAGACATCAAAAAAGAAGCACAACTTGGCGGCAAGCAAACGTCTCCCGTGGGCTTAAAAAATGCAAATGCCTTTGGTCTTTACGATATGCTCGGGAACGTATGGGAATGGGTTGAAGATTGTTACAACGAAAAGATATTTGCCGATAAAACACCGCCGGCGTCTTGTGACGCGCATGTGTTGAAGGGCGCCTCTTTTACCGGTGACGTCAAAAATGCCACCTATATGACACACGCTGCGGGTCCGGGCAACGGGTGGGATGTCGGCTTCAGGATACTAATGGAAATCGAGCAATGAAATTGGCAATAAAAAAATTATACATTCTCATTCTTACCCTCGGTGCGGTAAACTGTTTCGCACAGCCTAAACCTGACCTCAAAGGGTTTACGTGTATTTTCAATGGAAAGAATCTGAAGGGGTGGCACAAAAGCCGCACGTCGCACCAGGGAACAACCGGAAATTTTTTTGTCGAAAACAAAGAGATCGTACTGAAGCAAAATCCCTACGGACAAGGCGGGGTGTTGCTGACGAACAAGCGATATAAAAACTTTGAGCTATATGTCGAGGTGAAGATCGACTCTTTCTGCAACGGGGGCATTTTTTTGCGTTCGACTGAAAGCGGCCAATGCTATCAGATCGAGCTCGCCATGCCTGGTGGCACAGGATCTTTGTTTGGCGAGGTGCTGGAAATTTCAAAGCCTGTTGTTGTCGATAGCCTCGACGGAATATGGAAACCCGGTGACTGGAATTCTTTCCTTATTCGAATGACAGGCGATGTGCCCACCATCAGTTTATGGATCAACGGAGTTTTTATGTGGACTGTAACGCAGCCGGCGAATGATTTCGTAGCAGGCGCAACGTCCGGGCTAGTTGGTCTTCAGTCGCACTGGTCGGCACAATATCAGCCGATGCGCGGTGCTTTCAATATGCCCGGTGCATGGCGGCCAGGAGCATCTCACCGTTTTCGAAATATTTATATTAAAGAACTTCTGTAAGCATTTTCAGTTTATAGCCATCCCGCTCGTCTATGTCCAGAAAATTGGACATTGTGTTTTCATTTATGAGGTAAATTAATCGGAGACCGGTCCTTACCTTCCCTATTCTATGACGATCCTTTATATCGATGATGACCTCGAGGATCAGGAAGTGTTCAAGGATGCAATTGCAATTGTCTCTCCTCACACAACCTGTTATTTCGCACGCGACGGACGAGAAGGATTCCGAATCCTCCACAAGATCGTCAATCCACCCGATTACATTTTTCTGGATATCAACATGCCGGAAATGAGTGGAAAAGAATTCCTCAATACAGTAAAAAATACCCAAATATTGAAAACGACTCCAGTTGTAATGTATTCAACGTCCAGTAATCCGGTTGACATTAAAGAATATAAAAGCCTTGGCGCTGTGGACTTTATCGTGAAGCCGAACAGTTTTGCCGACGTATGTGAAATTTTAAAACGATTTATCTGAGCTGGCACGGAATTGTATAAAAACATTTATGGTATGTCAGACATACCATAAAAAGAGGACGAGCCCGTAAGCCCGCCCTCTTTTTTATTTTATTCACCCCCAGAAACCATTCGCGGTTTGTTGCGTATAAGCATGAAACCCAAACACCCATGAAGAAAATCGATATCCTGAATTTCATCACCAACTTCCGCAAGGCCCCCAACGACATCAAGACCCATACCCAGCTGCTTGAACACCTTGGTCACGCAAATCAGGGCGCTATCGACTCCATGCTCACCGAACTTCAGCAAGCTCGGGTCGTCAGGGAAGTCCAACATAACGGAGAGAAGGCTTATCAGGTTATCGCACGATAGTCGGGCATCATAGCCTTCGCATTAGGGTTTACGATTTGACTGCACATCCGATATCTCGACTGAATCTCTCATTCAGAATCGTCCGCATTCCGATCCTTGTATACGTTCAGCCCTGCACCACGTTCGGAATAAAAAAGACCGGTCCATGACAGACCGGTCTTCGACCAAAAATCCCCTAAATTTTGGCCAGAGTTTCTTTACTCCTGAACAAACTCGACGTTTGCCGTGAACGCAACTTCGTCACTCAACATTGGAGATCCGAAGTTTGAACCAACTCCAAAGTCGCTTCTTTTGATCTCGCCTGACACTTTGAAACCTGCAACATTTTTCTTAGACATCGGATGCTGAACCGTGCCACGGTAAGTAGCGTCAAGTACAACTTCTTTTGTCACACCGTGCAACGTAAGGTTACCGGTCACTTTATATTTCTTGTCAGACTCTTTTTTGAAAGACGTGCTCTTGAAAATAAATGTCGGATACTTAGCCGCGTCAAAGAAATCTGCTGACTTCAGGTGATTGTCACGCTGCTCGTTCTCCGTGTTGATCGAGTTGATGTCTGCGGTAAGCTCAACTACGGCGTCTGAAAAATCAGGCTTGGAAGACGTGATCTTTGCATCAAAAGTTTTGAAAGAACCTTCAACATCAGATACCATCAGGTGGGTGATCGTGAACTTGATGTTTGAATGAACTTTGTCCGATTTCCAAATTGCATCAGCGATAGGCTTGAATGCCACAAGAGATACAGATGCCAGTAGAATTAAAATTGCTTTTTTCATATTGATTGATGATAGATTTGTTTTTTGTTTAAAAGTAAAACGACTTATAGCGAGCCGCCTTAACATATGATAAGTAAACTGACCTAGTTCTGCGATTTGATCAATTGAACTTCGGCAGCGATCTTCACCTCGTCGCTTACCAACACGCCACCGGTCTCGAGCGCCGCATTCCAGTTGAGCCCGAAATCCCTTCTGTTCAACTTACCGCTTACCGTAAAACCTGCTTTCGTATTGCCCCATGGATCTTTATTGATACCTCCGAACTCGACATCAAGCACGATGGGCTTTGTCACTCCTTTTATCGTGAGGTCACCTTTTAACTTGAAGTCACCGCCGTTTTTTTCAAACGATGTAGATTTAAACGTGAGCTCCGAATGCTTTTCAACATCGAAGAAATCTGCCGAACGGAGGTGGGTATCGCGTTGCTCGTTGCCTGTGTTGATCGAATTCAGGTTACCGGTAAACGTAACGTTGGCTTTGGCAAAATCATCAGATGATGTCTCTGCCTCCACTTTATAATCGGTAAGAAGACCGGTTACGTTCGTGATCATCATATGCTTCACTTTGAAAGTCACTTCACTGTGTGCAGGGTCCAAGGTCCATTTTATGTTGCTCATAATTTTATTTTTTTTGTTTGTCTGCCAGGCCTTACTGGTTTGTGCCTGATTAACAATTCAAAATTACCACGCCGTTCCCCGCAGCGCCTTGATGTATGATAAGAAAAGGTTGAAAGGGGCTATATGCCTGAATTTTGCCATTCCGGCAGACAGGTTAACTTTGAATTATCATGTTTGATGTCCTCGCCAGCTACTTAAAATCGAAAATCGCAATCTCCGATACAGAGATTGAAAAGGTCAGACCGTTCTTCACTCCGAAAACGATAGCCAAAGGCAAGATCTTGCTTAATAAGGACGATATCTGCCTCTATACCTGCTTCGTTGCCAGGGGCTGTTTAAGAAGTTACGTCATAGATGATAAAGGAAAGGAACACATCCTTCAGTTCGCTCCTGAAAATTGGTGGATATCAGAACCCATCAGCCTTATTAATAAAGAGCCGGCGATGTACTTTATTGATGCTGTCGAGGACACCCAATATCTGGCGGTGGACGAATTTTTCTTCAAGGAATTTCACCGCGTAGTGCCGGCCGCACGCGATATGCTCGAAACATTGCAATGGAATGCTCTGCGTGCGCTTCAAAAACGATTGATCAGCCACCTGAGCGCAACCGGTGAGGAAAGATACCTTGCGTTTATCAAAACGTATCCGCCTCTTGCATTACGTCTGCCTCAAAGAATGATCGCATCGTATCTTGGTGTAACACCGGAGTCACTAAGCAGGATCAGAAAAGAACTTGCCGGTCATTGATTTCGTTTCTTATCATAAATCAAGGTCTTCGAACGAAAATTGGCAGACCTTTGCATGTAGGACTTATCACGCTGGACAATGGACAGAAAAACTAACACAGGCGATCCAACAACATATGCGGCAAAGTTCGTAGTTGCGGATATCGAGAAACAAGTGACATTCTATACGGAAAAGATCGGCCTTGAGCTGCAATGGAAAAACGATCGCCAGGCGGGGCTCGGCGGTTGTAAGACCAACGTTCTGTTGCTGACGACGGAACCATCGTCGGAAAAACATTCCAATGTTAATATTGAACTACCTGACAGAAGGGAACTGGCGAAGGTCGTCGGCAGGTTGTGCACGATAGCCTACCCTAACAAGTCACTCGACTATGGCGACAGACACGTTGCCGTTATAACTGATCCGGAAGGGAACACCGTTACGGTGACGGTAAAAATTGCCGGTGCTACTCCTCATGAACCAAGTCCGCTCGATATCGAATCTTTATTTAACCAGCTCGAGCCTGATGATCGCCTTTGTGATAAGATGTCAGAAAAGGCCCGTGTCAACCAGCAGCCGGCCCCCTGAAAAGCGTGACAATTTTCCACACCTGATCCATGCACATTCGTCCTCTGAAAAACTTGCAGCGGGAATCACTTTTGGATTAACTTTTTCATGAACAACTCATGGGAGAAGTGGTGGAAGCAGCCGAGGAATTGGGAAAAGATCTTTAAAGGCTCATTGTGGCTGCTGTTGCCTCTTGCTATCCTCACCTGTCATCAGATTGTCAGACATCAGAGGAGTAAATCATTTATCGCTTCTGATTCGACGACGATAGTAAATGGAAAAACAAGCAAGGGATTCGTCATCGACACCGTACACTACCCGATATCCACCAGGGAAGTATCGGATTTTATCCGGAATGCGACGGAGCGAAATGCTATCGGCAAGAAGATAAAATCGTTTTACATCGCCAATGGCCTGCGCACCAAATGGCTTGGGAAAAATTCTCCCACAAAAGAATACTATGGATTGGTCAAGCTGCTTCGTGAAGCGGGGAAGCACGCCCTCTCTTACGACCGTTATGCCCTCACGGATATTGAAAAGGAGATGCGGGACATATATGAAAACGACGGCGATGCCGATGCCATTCCCGAACTCGACATGCGCATTTCAGAAAGATATTTTCTGTTCGCCAGGCACCTGCGCGACGGACGAATAAAACCCCAGGGCCATGGCAAAGCCATTTGGAAATCGACGGCGAAAGAAGAGAACGACGACGACGTCAAGGCATTGCTACACGCTTCCGGAAGCAATTTGGCAGATCTTACACAAGCGCTACAGCCACAGCACGAACAATACCCTAAGCTCGTCAATGCCTATAATACATTGCTGGAGTTACATAAAAAGCACGACGGAAAATTCGATCACATCGCCATTGATAAAAAGATCAAACCTCACGACAAGCACAGGGCGATCCCTGCCATCAGAAGACGGATCGAGGTGCTCGAATCGAGGACGTTCGATATTCCATATGACACCGCAACCGGCACGCCGGATTCTTTGTTATATGACGACGCCCTGATTGCAGGTTTAAAGTCATTCCAGGAGCATCATGGATTGGAGCCAACTGGCGTTATCGGGGGAAAGACGATCATGTTTCTCAACAAGTCGTTCATGGAGCGTGCCATGCTCGTAGCACTGGCCATCGAACGTCAACGATGGAAGCCGCAAACGTTCGGCGAGCGATATATTGTCGTGAATATTCCCAACTACAGGCTTCACGCCTACCACAACGGGAAGGAACAGTTATCGATGAAAGTCATTGTCGGTGCGCCGGAAAAACCAACACCCGTCTTTGACGACATGCTTGAATATCTCATCTTCTCGCCAACCTGGAACGTACCTGCAAGTATCATTGAAGAAGAAATATTGCCTCGGATCCAGGAAGATCCGGATTATTACTCCGAACGTAATTACACTTTTTACAGGAACAGATCGGAGGTAGACCCGCTCGACGAAAATTGGGACGAAGATATCGATCCGAAAGAGCTCACCATCGTGCAACAGCCCGGTGCCGACAATGCGCTTGGCCTTGTAAAGTTCGTGATGCCCAATCACCTGAACATCTACATGCATGATACACCCCAGCAGTACCTATTCAAAAAATACTGGCGGGCATTTAGTCACGGATGCATTCGCCTCGATGAGCCTGAAAAATTTGCCGAATACCTGCTTGATGATAATACGAAATGGAACAGACAAGCGATCGTTGAAGCGATGCATTCAGGCGAGCCAAAGACTGTCAAGCTGAAAAATTTTCATCGGGTCTTCATCGACTACCAGACGGTCTGGGTGGACGAGAATGAAGATCTCAATTTCAGGGAAGATGTCTACGGTCACGACCGCGTTCATCTCAGACAACTCAGACCTTACCTGCCAGAACGTTCGATGCTACAGGTTGCTGCAATAGCTTATTGATATTCAGATGCGATGATCTCGCAATGAAGTTGTTGTCGTCGTAATAGGCAAATATCAACGTGCCTCCCTTAATGGTATCGATAACCTTTCGATTCAGTTCCTTCGGCAACGCGGGACATCCCTGGCTTCTGCCCAGTCTTCCATAACGCCTGATCCAGAATTCGCTCACATAGTCGGCTTCGTGCATTACGACGGCGCGTGTGCGAATATTGTCGTTAAAGCCCTTGTCCATGCCATCCAGCTTAAGGCTGTAACCCTTGCTTCCCACATAAGTTTCTGCCGTCACATAAAATCCCAGACTGCTCTGGTTTGAATGTGCCCGGTTTGAAAATGATTTTGCAAAGTTCTCACCCGTATTTTTTCCGTGGCTCACGTAAGTATGGAACAATACTTTTTTCGACTTAAGATCAACTGTATAAAAACGTTTTTCAGTGCTTGCCTTTGTGAAGTCTATCAAGGTAAGCAAACCTGTGTCTTCAATCTTCTGATCGGCAACGAGATTATAATATCCTATCAACGCATAGCGAAAGGCATCGTAGCTGACATCATATCTGCTCAGCTGAATACTGTCATAAATAGAATGAACTGAATTCTCAAAAACTTCGGCGCTGGCCCACCGCATTGCATAATCCGGGGCAGCTGACTCAAACTTTGCATAAGGTGCGGAACCGGCTGTGAGCGCATCGTGGGTTACTGACGCTAGCGTTACCGCACACAATAAGGGGAAAATCAGAAATTTCATTTACGCTTGTTGCTTGTTAAGGTGACGATCAGACTGGGAACGACCATCTATCCATACAAAACAAATTCATTTGGAAAAAATTCCCAATTCGTGCACTCAACCTTGATTGTTCTGTGTCTGAAGCGACCGTTGATACCGGAAAAAGAGTTGAGAGATGGGAATGAGCAGGAACCCTCCCAAAGCAAAAACAACAAACGATACCCTCAGGCTGGAAGCGTGCGCAATGTAGCCGATAATAGGAGGGCCTATCAGCATACCGGCTATGCTGTAGGTAGCGATGATCGAGATCGCCGTACCGGTTGAATACTTCGTTGAGCCCCCTGCCAGAAGAAATGTCATGGGTATGATTGAAGCTGTCCCAAAGCCGGTCAGGCAAAAACCGATCATTACCGGCCAGAACGTGGGAAATAATACAGCCGTTGTTATCCCTGTAACGATAAACAACGCGCTTATCGTGTACATTACCGGCATCCCGAAACGCTCGATCACATAATCCGACGCAAAGCGTGATGTTGCCATACAGATCATGAAGGACAAATAACCGAGTGTAAAAATGTTCTCGCCTACTACTTCGCGAAAATAGATACCGTTCCAATCGAACATGCCGCCTTCGCAGATCGCCGCCAGAAAAACCATCAACCCGAGATAGACGATGTACGGATCCGGTTTACGCAGCTGCAGCTTGTTGCCGGAGGTTGAGCGATCGTTCCTGATCAGGTATCGGTAGCATATGATTGTCAAAACGAACGTGAATATTGAAATGATGAGGAAGTGCGCCTGCATTGATACATCGAGTCCGACGAGCAACGTCGAGAATGCAACGCCTACAATTCCTCCGGTGCTCCACAGACCGTGAAAAGAACCGTTGATCTTTTTTGTGAATTGCCTCTGAAGCGTGATCGCCTGGGTGTTCATCGAGATGTTCAGAACCCGAAGGCTGAAGGAGAAAACACAAATTGCCAGTACAAGTGTGAACGTGTTGGGGGCGAAGCCGATCAAAGCCAGGGAGACGGCCAGTCCGCAGAAGGCAAATGCCAGCGGGATCCGGCTGTCAAACCGCGCCACCAGCCAACCAGACACAGGCAAGCCTGCCAATGACGCAATCGGCATCGCAAGGAGGATAGTCCCAAGCTCCGCCTCATTAAAATCGAATTCAGTCTTGATGGTTGGTATACGGGATGCCCATGTGGCAAAACAAATTCCGGAGATAAAGAAAAAAGCGCTTAAAAAAATTCTTTGGATGGTCTTCTGCTGCATGAACGGTCGCGTGAATATCGGTTTCTTATACGGCACACAAAACATTTGGATAGGTTTTCAGGGAAAAATATTGACCGATGATACTTGTGTCTGTAACATTTTCTCCGATCCGGCCGTCTCGGACAAAAAATCTCTCAGAAATCATAACTTGCCTAAAAAACTGTGTGAAGGTCGGACTCTTTTTCGGATCATTTAATCCTATACACATAGGGCACCTGATCATTGCCAACATTATGGCGGAAACAACCGACCTCGATAAAGTTTGGTTTGTTGTGTCGCCCCAAAATCCCTTTAAACCGAGCAAAGGACTTCTACATGAATTCGACCGGTATGATATGGTTCGTGCGGCCGCTTACGATTCCTATAAGCTGGAGGTGTCGGACATCGAGTTCCATTTACCAAAGCCGAGTTATACGATCCACACCCTCGTCCACCTTTCAGAAAGGCACCCGGACAAGCAATTCAAGGTCATCATCGGAGAAGACAACCTGGAGGGCTTTACACGGTGGAAAAATTATGAACGCATCCTTGAAGACTATGGATTATACGTTTACCCCCGCCCCCATACGCAACTTTCTCATCTGAAAAGTCATCCTAATGTGAAAATGGTCGAAGCGCCCATGCTCGATATCTCAGCCACTTTTATCCGAAACTGCGTGAGGAGTAACCGGTCGATTCGTTATCTGGTACCGGATCCCGTGGAGGAAATGATCAGAACACGGGGCTTCTACCTGCACTAATACTAACCGCCTTGAAAACATCCCTTACCTGCCTTGTCATTTTTTGCCTGATAACATCGTCTGCCCTGGCGCAACGCGCCGGCATCCGGGGCACGATAAAGGCGAACGACGGAACGCCGCTCTCATTCGCCACGATCTATGTCAAACAAAAAGGTTCCGGTACAACGGCAAACGTCGATGGATACTATGAGATCCCGCTCGGTCCGGGAAGATATGACGTGGTCTACCAGCACCTGGGGCGGAGATCAGTTGTCAGGGTATTCGAAGTTAGGGATGAGTTCATCGTTGCAGACATAACACTGGATCCGGAAGACATCATACTGAAGGAAGTTACCGTCGGCAGCAATGACGAGGATCCGGCCTATACAATCATGCGCAAAGCCATCTCGAAGGCCAACTACCATCGCAACATTGTCGATCACTATTCGGCAAAAGTTTATATCAAGGGTTCGGCGAAGTTGAAAGATTATCCGTGGCTGGCAAAAAAAGCGCTTGAAAAAGACGGCGTCGAAAAGAATCGGGTCTATCTCTCTGAATCATTGAGCGAGATCAAGTTCACACGTCCGAACAAATTCGAACAGAAGGTCATATCCGTAAGGAGCGATAGAAAGGAGGGCGCCTCGCCGGGCTCCTACATCTTTGGAAGCTTCTATGAACCCGAGATCGGCGGCACAATTTCTCCGTTATCGCCGAAGGCTTTCTCCTACTACAAGTTTGAATACCTCGGCACATTCAAAGATCGCGATTACGAGGTGAG
>CBHTUB010000099.1:0-14683 GCA_966095595.1 uncultured Chryseosolibacter sp.
GGTTCAGTCGGGCCAGAATTTTAAATATGCTTTTTTTCATGGTAAAACGCGAAAGCGGCTTGTACATCGTTTAAATTTCTATATTTAAAAGTTTATAAAACAGTCCTATGGAAAATCTTCAGCCCAGTCCGTTTCTTCAAGGTTGGCATTCAGTTATGCTGATCGGCGCAATTGCCCTGGTTGTAATTGCTTTGGGCCTTCTCTTCTGGCATTACATCAAAGTTGCCATGCTTAAAACTCCCAAGGAGAAATATGATTACGTAAGCAAGAGAGAGATCAAAAATCTCGAGATCGTTTTTATACTTCTGGCAGTTGCCGGAGCGTTCATCATCAACCGTTACGGAATGGACAAGCTCACCGAGATGGGCGTTTGGTTCTTCGTGCGACTCTTCATTTCGATCGCCGGCGGTACACTGATCGGATACATTGCGTTCCTTATCCTTGAATATTATTACCCCGGCAAAGTCGCAGACAAGCTGAAGGCGTGGCGTTATGAACCGCGGATCAATCCAAGGACCGGCAATAAAATGCGTCTCCTCGCCGAACACGAGGAAGATGTGCACCTTGACGCCGGTATGAAAGCGGAAGAAGACGTTTTTTCCATCGACTATGACGTTTGGGTCGATGAGCAGACCAACGAGGTGATCATCGAAAAATACCAGGGACACCTTCAGGCGCTTAAGTGTGGTAACTGCGGGTTCCATACATTAAAGGTGGTTCGTGAAGAAGTCACACAACAGCCGACAGCCACCGAACCGGGTGAATTGATCAAGCACTACGAATGCACATATTGTAAGTCTGTGAGAGCCACCGCGTTCAAAATCTCAACTATGGAGGCCGATGACTATAAAAAAGAGCATCACTCGTTCCAGAACCTTAAGAACAGGGATGTTGTTTTGGTGAAGGTAGAAATTCGTTCCGCCTCAGGGGGGTCCAAACACTACGAATTTGCTGACCTTAATCAGGCCCAAAAATTTCTGGAAGAGATCGAAGGAGAGTAAATCCTCCAGATTGGGTTAAAACCACGGCACTGTATTTGGTAGAATTAATTACCAAACATTGTTGTTATTTTTTTCGTTGGAGTAGAAACAGATTATCTATGAACCGTTCATTCTTTGGAGTCCTGGCTTTTCTTGCCGGAGTGATTTTCCAATTTTCCGTACTTGCAGCGCCCTCGGATACCACCCAGTTAAAACCCAAGGCGGTGTATGGCAGGGAAGCGAAAAAGGTCGCCGAAATATTAAGAAGTGGCCATTTCCGCAAAATTGTTTTTGGAGACTCCCTATCGTCCGTCGTGCTCGACAATTACATCAAGAGCCTCGACCCGAACAAGATATATTTTACCGCCGATGATGTAAAGTCATTCGAGAAGTACAGATATCAGATCGATGACCTGACCAAATCGGAGAAGGTCGATCCCGCTTTCGAGATATACAACCTTTTCCTGAGCCGTTTCAAGGCAAGGATGCAATACGTCTCAAAGAACCTTGTTCCAAAGGATTTCGACTACACCGTGGATGAGTATTATGAAACAGACCGTGAAAAAGAGCCATGGAGCAAAAGCCAGACTGAGCTGAATGATGTTTGGCGGAAGATGGTAAAGTATCAGGCACTCAGTCTGAAACTGGCGGGCAAGCCTGCCGAGGAGATCAGGAAGACCCTAAAGGATAGATATGAGCGTCTTGATAAATATTACTCCAGGGAAGTGAACTCTGAAGACGTGTTCGGGATCTACATGAACACGATCACGGAAGCATACGATCCGCATACCAATTATCTCTCGCCTGCGGCAGCAGACCGCTTTAAGCAGAGCATCAGCTTGTCACTTGAAGGAATCGGCGCGCGATTGCAGACGGAAAACGATTACACCAAAGTGGTTGAAGTATTGGCGGGAGGCCCTGCTGAGAAAAGCAACCTGATCCATCCCAACGACAAGATCATTGCAGTTGGCCAGGGTGAATCCGGCGAGATGGTAGACGTTGTCGGCTGGAGACTGGATGACGTGGTCAAACTGATCAAGGGCCCGAAAGGAACAAAGGTGAAGTTGCATATTCTTCCGGCCGAAACCGGAGTAAACGGAATGTATCAGGAGATCATACTCACGCGCGACAAGATCAAGCTTGAGGATCAGCAAGCGAAGAAAAGCGTCATCAACTATCAGAAGGATGGTAAAGATCTGAAACTTGGAGTCATCACACTGCCAAGCTTCTATATGGATTTCGAAGCTTATCAAAAAGGCGATCCGAATTACAACAGTACTACACGTGATGTTCAGAAACTGGTTAAAGAGCTTCAGACAGAAGATATCGACGGCCTTGTGCTTGACTTGCGCAACAATGGTGGCGGTTCACTTACCGAGGCGATCAATCTCACGGGTATTTTTATCAAAAACGGTCCGGTTGTTCAGGTAAAAGATTCGTTCAATCAGGTGCAGGTAGGTACCGATGACGATCCGTCAGTAGTATACAATGGTCCGCTGGTGGTCCTCACCAACAGATTCAGCGCTTCTGCTTCCGAGATCTTTGCGGGTGCGATACAGGATTATCACAGGGGTGTTGTGGTGGGCGAATCTACCTATGGAAAAGGAACGGTCCAGACCATCCTCGACCTCAAATCACAAATGAACGAGCCTTCGGAAGAAGTGGGACAGCTCAAGCTGACATTCCAGAAGTTCTACCGTGTGACCGGAAGCAGCACCCAGCACAAGGGCGTAACTCCCGATATTAAACTTCCATCCGCGCTCGATCCGGAACAATTCGGGGAGAGCTCGAGCCCAAGCGCATTACCCTGGGACGAGATCCGCGGCACCCTGTACCAAAAGACACCAGTTGTTAACGACAGGCTGATTGCCAGTCTGAATAAGGCTTACAATGAGCGCCTGAAGACCGACCTTACCCTGAGCCGGTTTGCAGACGATACGGAAGAAGCGCGTAAGAGCATGAAGGACACGAAGATCTCGCTCAACGAAGCCACGCGTAAAAAGGAAATAGAAGCTGCCGAGCAAAGGGCTGCAGCGCGCAAGCTCAATACGAAGATCGGGGGCAAGGAAACACCGGTGACCAGCGATCTCCATGAAGTCGATGATGAATATCTCAGGGAAGGCCTTTTTGTGCTGGGAGATATCATTACTTCAAAGATAGGTTGATTGAAACCAGATTAAGATTCAGAAGGGCCGACGGCCCTTTTTTTTTCGCCCGATCATAATTGCGACGTCAATTTATTTATCGCTTATTTAGGGTAATTAGTTATTTTGGAGGCGCACTGTACCCATGAGCGAAGAACTCCTTAAAGCCATCATTCAACTTTTTGCTATTGTCGCGCGCGAACGCATTACCGATGCCGAGCGTACGAATGTCAAGGAGTTCCTGAGCCTGCATCTTAACCGGGAGGCTACCGCGTTTTACCTCAAGCTTTTCGATGAGCTCACGCATTCCCATAAGATCGAGAACGCGCAGGACCTCAGCAGCCTGGATGTCGACACCCAGCAATTTGTCGACGACTGGGCGAAGATCATGCAGATCGTCAAGCAGGTAAATCAGGCGCTGACCATGCAGCAGAAGCTTGTGCTTGTCGTGAAGATCATTGAGCTCGTTTACGCAGACAGTGAAATTTCCGATCGACAGGCAAACCTCATATTCTACATAGGCCAGGCGCTGAAGCTTCCCAAGGGTGACATGCAGGCCCTGCAGCATTTTATCGTAGGCCAGGATATCGACGAGCTTGCGTCAAAACATATTCTCATCATAGACGAAGGATCCGACCAGAACCTTCACCCCGGGCCGAGGATCGTAGAAAAGAATCTTACAGGTCTGATCGCCATATTGAGGCTGCCCGATGCCGAAACCTATTTCATCAAGTACCTCGGTATCACCACACTCTACCTGAACAGTATTCTGCTCAAGAGCCGGAAGGTGGACATTTTTCCCACCGGAAGCACGATCCGTGGCGATAAGATCGAGTCGATCTACTACAGCGACATCGTTGGGCGGTTCCTGACCGGCGAAGCCAAAACGCACCTCAGCTTTACGGCCGATCATATATTTTACCACTTCAGGAGCGGAAGGGCAGGGTTGCAGAATATCAACATTGCTGAACACGGCGGCAAGCTGATCGGCATTATGGGATCGAGCGGATCCGGTAAGTCGACACTGCTGAACGTTTTGAATGGAAACGAAAAGCCATCCAGCGGCCGGGTGCTTGTCAATGGCATCGACATTCATGAAGAGCCGCATAAGGTGCGTGGTGTGATCGGTTATATTCCGCAGGACGATCTGCTCATCGAAGATCTTACGGTGTTCGAAAATTTGTATTACGCCGCAAGGTTGTGTTTCAATCAATATTCCAAGGCACAAACCGTCAGGCTTGTCGAGCAGACGTTGCTCAGCCTCGGATTGATCGAGATCCGGAACCTGAAAGTTGGATCGCCCCTTGAAAAAACGATCAGTGGTGGTCAGCGTAAACGCCTGAATATCGGTCTTGAGTTGATTCGTGAGCCTGCGATCCTTTTTGTGGACGAGCCGACATCCGGATTGTCATCGCGCGATTCGGAAAACATCATGGACCTGCTCAAGGAATTGTCGTTGCGTGGCAAAATGGTGTTCGTGGTGATCCACCAACCCTCGTCCGACATATTCAAAATGTTCGACACGCTGATCATTTCCGATTCGGGCGGCTTTCAGATCTATTATGGGAACCCGGTCGAAGCAGTCACCTACTTCCGTGAGGTGATCAACGCTGCCAATAAAAATCAGGGGGCGTGTCCCGAGTGTGGTAATATCAATCCCGAGCAGATATTCAGTATCATCGAGACGAAAGTCGTCAACGAATACGGACGTCACACCAGCACGAGGAAAATCTCGCCGGGACAATGGTATCAGTATTTCAAGCAGCGGATCAAGATCCCGGGAGTCGAGCATGTGAGGGAGGAGATACCGGTCGTGCAGCAGATCCCGAACTGGTTCAAGCAGTTCAAGATATTTGTGATCCGTGATGTGCTTGCGAAACTTGCCAACAAGCAATACCTGTACATCAACCTGTTCGAGGCCCCCGTGCTTGCGTTTTTTATAGCCTTCATGGTGAAATACCATAATGTTTTGCAGGGAGAGACCGCCTACACGTTCTCCAACAATCAAAACATTCCCGTGTTTTTCTTCATGAGTGTCGTCGTTGCCCTGTTCTTCGGGTTGACCATGAGTGCGGAAGAAATATTCAGGGATAGGAAGATCCTCAAGCGCGAAAAATTCCTTCACCTGAGCCGAAGCAGTTACCTGATCTCGAAGGTAGCCGTGATGTTCTGCATTTCGGCGATACAGACCATACTGTTCGTGCTTGTGGGCAATTACATTCTCGAGATACCGGTTACGGAGCTTCGTTACTGGATGATCCTGTTCACCTGCACGTGCTTTGCCAACATGCTTGGGCTGAATATATCGGCATCTTTCAACTCGGCTGTGACGATCTATATCCTGATCCCGATCCTGATCATCCCTCAGTTGTTGCTCAGTGGTGTGGTGATAAGTTTCGATAAATTCAATCCCAGGGTTGGTAAACCTATCGGCATACCGGTGATGGGCGAGGTGATGGCCTCGCGATGGGCTTTTGAGGCGTATATGGTGACGCAATTCCGTGACAATCCATTCGAAAAACAATTTTACGAGCTTGACCGGGTTGTGGCCGAGGCTGAATACAAGCGTGTTTACTTTATACCGACCCTCGAGTCGAAGCTTGCGTACTGCCTTAACAACAGGAGCGGCTGGCGCAACACCAGGGACGAAAAAATGGTCAGTACCTTCGAGCTCCTCCGAAATGAGATGGGGTATGAATTGAACAAGGTCGGGGAGGATGAGTTCAGGGAGCTGAACAGGCTCGCGCCGGGAAAATTCGATTCGACGGTGTTCGTGAGTGCATCTGCTTTCCTTAAAATGCTTCGTCAGCACTATACCGCCAGGCTGAACAACGCCAATCGCAAAAAGGAAAAGATCGTCGACTCGCTGACCTCTACCGATGAAAGGGCGGCGGCGTTCAAGCTGATGC
Source organism: uncultured Chryseosolibacter sp. (assembly GCA_966095595.1). GTDB lineage: Bacteria > Bacteroidota > Bacteroidia > Cytophagales > Cyclobacteriaceae > Chryseosolibacter. Next base: position 6,034 of record CBHTUB010000099.1, read on the forward strand.
ACGATCAATATGTCAATGAGGCCGTAACCGATGCTGTGAAAAATGTAAACAGTCCGGACCGTATTGTGGAATATGAAGGCCGTTTGATCCAGAAGATCTATCCGATCTATATGGATGAGCATCGGCCCATGCATGCGCTCGACTTCTCGGCAAACCTGTACCAGCCAACAAAGCACTTTCTGGGCTTCCACTTCAACACGCTTTATTTTAATATTGCAGTGATCTGGTCGATGACACTTTTCCTGTTCATTACCTTATACTTTGATGCCCTGAAAAGGCTCATCATGGTGCTCGAAGGGAATAGAAGGTACCGGAGACGTGATAGGGGATGATCAATGAATTGCGGGGATCCCGGTGGAAATGTAATCAGCAGTGGAGGCCCCTGATTGAAGGCTCGTCTTCGCCGGCGCAGATTTTAGATTTTAGACTTGAGATTTTAGATTCCATGGTTCACATCAACGATGACGAGTGATGGGACGGTGAGATCTTCAAAAAACACGCAACAATAGAACTAACTTCAACTAACCTGATTTTTATGAAACGTAATGCTTTTCAGATTCTTTTCGGCCTGGCGTTAGCGCTTTGTATCATGGCCTGTAATAGTAAAAAGGACGAACAAAAGTCTGCTGACGGCGACGAGAAAGAATGGAAGGCCATGGACGATTTTCACATGGTGATGGCGGAGACGTTTCATCCCTACAAGGATTCTGCAAATCTTGCGCCCGCGAAAGCAAAAGCGGGAGAGCTGGTGGCATCGGCAGATAAGTGGGCAAGTGGCGCGCTTCCTGAGCGTGTCGATAATGAAGAAATGAGATCGAAGCTGCAACAGCTGAAGTCGGAAGCCGAAGGGTTGCGCGACGTGGTGCAGTCCGGTACGGATGATCAGATCGGCGTGGAGCTCACCAAACTTCACGACACATTTCACTCGATACAGGAGCTCTGGTATGGTGGACATCACGGCCATGAGCATCATGAGCATGCTCACCACTAGGGAGGTTCTGTATTGGAAATACTCTGTTATGTCGGTGGTTTACGGCATTACCGATCTCGCATGGGATTGATTTAAGATTTTCTGATTAATCCCGCCTGCCGGACGGGCAGGGATTTTTGATTTTAGATTCCAATGCATTTTTCTCTGTGACCTTTGTGGGCCTTTGAGATCTTTGTGTCTTGCCTTTTAATACGTACAGAAATCGAGAATCAACAACGCAATGCTTAAAATCGCCTGGTCCGAGTCATACGTGTTGCCACTGCCACCGAGCCATCGGTTTCCGATGAGCAAATACGAGATCCTTCCGCAGCAGCTATTGCATGAAGGGACCATCAGCGATTCCAATCTCTTTCATCCTCAACCCATTGATATTTCGCAGATCATTCGCACGCATCGCCCTGTCTACTGGGAGAAACTCGATTCGTTGTCTCTAAGTGCCGCAGAGATCAGGCGCACCGGTTTTCCGCTTACCCGTCAGCTCGTAGACCGCGAAGTAACGATCATGAACGGGACGTTGCTTTGTACGCATTATGCGAAGCAATACGGTGTATCGATGAACATTGCCGGAGGGACACACCATGCGTTTACGGATAGGGGCGAAGGATTTTGTCTGCTCAACGATATTGCCATCGCAGCCAACTACCTGCTTGATAATGGCCTTGCAAATAAAATACTGGTGGTGGATCTCGATGTGCATCAGGGAAACGGGACGGCAGAGATCTTCAGAAACGAGCCGCGTGTCTTCACGTTCAGCATGCACGGAGCAAACAATTATCCGTTGGTCAAGGAGCAGTCGGATCTCGATATTGGCCTGCCGGATCACACGAATGATGCATTTTATCTCAAGACACTCGATACCAATCTCAAGAATATCGTCGACCATTTTGAGCCTGATTTTATCTTCTTTCAATCGGGAGTTGATATACTTGAAACGGATAAGCTTGGTAAGCTCAGTGTTACGCGCGACGGATGTAAAAAACGAGACAAGCTGGTGCTCGACCTCGCTCATCGCAGCAAGATACCGCTGGTGGCCAGCATGGGAGGCGGTTATTCCCACGACTTCCGCGATATCATCGAAGCTCATGCCAATACCTACAGGCTCGCGCAGGAGATCTACTTTTGAATCGCCGACAGGATGCATCTATCTTCCGGAACGGGATCGGGCTACACTTTCGCAAGACACGCTGACTCGATAAAAAAATTCCTGGTTGCCTGCCTGGCAGTTTGGAGGGCTGCTATTTGAATTTGAAGTTGTATTTGAGCCTCACCAGTATCTCCCTGCTGGGTTGCGGGAGCGGGGCATGACCACTCGCGTATGGTTGTATGAACTGATAGTCATTATCAGTCAAATTATAAACGCCGGTGCCAAAGTCCAGACCTTCTATCAAAACGTTCCGTACCTGGAAGTAAACGTTCACGAATAAAACCGGATCGAACTTTGTCGGCTCGATGGTTTCCTTGTCGTATCCAGAGCGTTCGGATAAATAGGTAAATGAAGGGTTGAACGAGATCTTTTTACCAAGCTTGATATTGGAATACAAATTCAGCTTGCCCTGCGGCATGCCCAGTAACCGGTTGTCATTGCCGATCACGGCATACGACTCGACCTTATTCATTCCATTCGCTGAATAGCTGGAGTAGTTAAGGGTAAAACTTCCCTTGTCGCCTTTATAACGAAGCTCGACTTCTGCTCCGAGGGTTCCGGTCTTGTCATAATTTTTATAACCTTCTTCGTCGGTAGCCCCATCATAGAAGTAGACGATCGGGTCCTTGATCGAGATGTTATAGAAGTTGGCGACGAGGGCTACTTTCTTGCTCATCTGGTAGCCCGCTTCTACCTCGAATACGGTTGTGACCTCGGGCTTGATATCGGGGTTAGGATCGATGTTCTGAATGCTTGGAGCACGGAACGCCTGGCTGAACAGCAGCTTGCCATGGAACTTGTCTATGACTTTCGTGATCCCTATGCGAGGTACAAACGAAGAACCGAATTGTTCGTGATGGTTGTAGCATGCGCCCAGGGTAAGGTTGGCGAAGTCCAGATTGAAAAGTCCCTGGCCGAATGCCGCGAAGTTGTAGAAGTCTATCGTTGTGGTCCCGGTGAAATCGTATTCATGACCTTCCACGGTTTCGCCTTTCTCGATGTAGTATTGAAGTCCAGCAGTAATGTTCACCTTGCTGCTGATGTCGAATTTTGAGGCGACCTCTGCGAGTGACTGGTCGATCACCTTATCCGAGAAAACACCGGGGTAATCGGTAGCATCCAGTTCCGCGGCGGTGCCGCTATTCGTGAGCCAGGGATTTTGACGTTTGTAGCGGATACGCGGTGTTATCGTAACCTTGCCGGAGGGAGTAACATAATCGTACTTCACCTCCGTGTGAAAGCTTTTAAAGCTCATATCCACTGCTTCCGGCATGATGGCATCAAAGAGGTCGCGTTGCTCGAACGTATAATCTTCATAGAGGAACCGGACGTTCAATCCCTTGTACTTAAGCCCGGCATTTGCCATCAGATTTTTGATTGCAGAGTTGTTTTGCATGTCATAGGAATCGCCATAGATGTCGGTGTACGTTTTGTCGCTTCTGTTCCCTTCTCCATAAGTGACTTTTGCGTCAAAGGAAAGATCATCCCTTCCGGTCCCGAAGAGCACGTTGCCTTCCCGTCGTCCGAGGGCATCTTTCATTTGCCCGTAGGTGGTTGATACTGTACCACCTTGCAACGTATTTCCCTTTTTTGAAATAATGTTGATCACGCCCAGCTCGGCATAACCTCCATACATGGCTGAGCCAGGCCCGCGAATGATCTCGATGCGGTCGATCTGCTCCAGCGGGAAATGGTGCCCGAGGGGTGTGGTGGCAAAACTTCTTTCATTCATTTCGAATCCATCCCATAGCACGAGGATCTTGCCTTCATGTCCCCAGTTGCCGCGCAGTCCCAATCCCAGAACACCCTGCACGTCGACACCAAACTCGAAGCCTGGAACCATTCTCAATACGTCGATAAGATCGCGCGCTCCGGATGAAGCAATCTCTTCGGAGGTGATCAGTGTCACGATACCTGGCGACTCACGGGGCGTCAGCGCCTTTGCGGATGCTACCGTTACCGGAAGGTTCATCAGCTCTTCGAGCGATAGTTCATAGTAGTCGAGTGAATCGGTTTTTGATTGACCTGCGGCGAAATGGGCTGAAAAGAATAGAATAATGATGCAGGAGAGTTCAGGCAATCTTCTCATGATGGGTGGGATTAGGTTAACGAGGGCTTAGTCTAATTTAATATTTTTATTTCAAAATCGGCAACACTGTAGCAGGCGGTTGATGCGGCTCGATAATAAATTTACCATTGTTCATCTCTTTTTATTGATCATACACTAAAGGGGGTAGTCTTGATGAAATATCTTTTCGGTGCTTCTCTTCGCTACTGCATCTGTTCGTCTGCTTTGGTCAAAATATAAAATATTTATCTGCGAGCAGGGTGGCGAGCTCGATCCGCGATTCGCCGCAAGTGTTATGACCGAAGGCTGTTTTTTTTACGCTTGCCGTGCACCTCTATTTGAAAAGCTACCAGGAGAGTCCTCGTGAAGACATCATACGGATGGTGAGCTAGATGGGATTTGAATTCTGACTCTTTATCTAGTCCGTGACGACAAACTCCACCCTTCGGTTCATCAACCGATCCTCGATATCTTTCTTTCGCACGAGGGGCTGTGAGCCACCCAGCGCTTTCGTAGATATCCGTTCTTTCGCAACGCCGGTTTTCACCAGGTATGCCTCGACGGCCTTTGCACGTTGCTCCGACAGATGATGATTGTCGAGCGAGTCACCGGCATAATCGGTGTGCCCTCTGATCTCGACCTTCTTGAGGGGATTTCGTCTCATGTATGCGGCGAGTTCGTTCAGCTCCTGGAATGCATCCGAAGGAAGCTCTGCGCTTTGTTGCTGAAAAACGACGGTCTTCAGAATTATTGGCTCGTCGCTCTTGACGTCATGCCCCTCTTTTTTCGATACAGGAACATTTTTCACTTCCCTTTTTTCAACAAGGGGTGCTTGCTTTGGGATTTTATTTTCGGATCGCCTCACCTTCAACGTGTCATCAACGCCGGCAACCATCACGTTGAGCTTCGGCTTCATCGGGGTACGTTCTGGTTTGAGGTATCTTGCCTGAATAGGCGACTCGGGAGACAATGACGGCAAGCCGGGAAGTGTGGAGGCGTCGTTCTCCGGTACCTGCCAGGTGATCTGGAGGACGGAATGGATGATCGAGTTAAAATATTCGACACGGATATCGTATTGTTGCCCTCCTTCGAGAAATATGGATGCTGAATACGGCGTTGCCACCTGGTCGTACCAGGCATCGATGATCAGTTGATGATTGACCCAGAAACGCAACCCATCGTCCGCGAGTGCGTGAAACACGTACGTACCGGTAGTCGGTATTTCAAGTGTACCCGTCCACCTTATCGAAAAATATTCCTTGCCAACTCCGGGACATGGACTCTCGAGCATCCTCGAGAAGCCGATCTTTTTGTCTACCCTTGTAAGGGCGAGGTATTCGAAGTTGGTGCCGTTGTAATATTGCGCGTTGAGGCCTCCGAGACGTTGTTGTCCGAAGGTTGATATCGCAGCAATGGTCAGGAGGAAGATGAGAGCGGAGGGTCGTGTCATAGAACATGGATCAAGCCAATAAACGGAGTCGGTACCTGCCGGGATGCAATTTCACCTGGCCGGATAGCTTTCCAACGATGGTCTGGCCATAAAATTATTGCCGCTTGACCATTGATCCAAGGATTTCAGGGCGCTGGGTTTTCCCTTTTCTGCCGTGATTTCAATGAATTTGAAGCGCTTTAACGTCTCCTTTATATATAGATCGCACAGATAAGAGCGTTTTTGCAATCGATTTAAATCATTCAAAAATCTTGTTTTTGCTTTTGTGGCTTGTTAATTTCATTACATAAGACAATAACTAAAGGCTTATGGGAAAAGTAAGAGACATCCTTAGGGTAAAAGGAAATTCGATCTTTACTGTAAAGCCGACCATGACAGTCTTTGAAGCTTTGGAGCTTATGGTGGAAAGAAACATCGGAGCTCTCTTAGTGAGCGATCAGGGTAAGTTTGTCGGCATCTTTACAGAGCGCGATTACGCCCGTAAGGTCGTCCTGAAAGGGAAGACCTCAAAGGAAACCACAATTAAAGACGTGATGACGGAAAATCCTTTTACCGTCACTCCAGACACAAGTATCGATGATTGCATGAAGGTGATGACCGAGAAGTTCATCCGTTATCTCCCTGCGATCCACAATGGCGATCTCGTTGGCGTGATATCCATTGGTGACGTTGTGAAATTCGTTATCGAAGAGCAACGCTACATCATCGAGGACCTTGAGCACTACATTACCGGACATCATTCGGAATCCTTGTAACGATTGACTCAGGTTGCCAGGGAGCAACCATTTTCACATTAACCCGAGGGCTTTGGAAGACCAGTTTCAGAATTCGGTTCCACTGTGGCCTCTTCTTCTTTACGGTGCAATTGTACTCAGCCTTGTACTTGCAATGTTAGGGGTGTCCTACGTGTTGGGTCAGCGTCATAAGGAACGCGCTACACATGAGCCCTATGAAGGCGGCATTGTAAGTCAAGGTTCTGCACGCATCCGTTTCTCTGCACAGTTCTACCTGATCGCGATGCTCTTCGTGATCTTCGACGTAGAAACGATCTTTATTATGTCCTGGGCGATCGCGTTCCAGGAACTGGGATGGTACGGATACATCGGTGTGGTGATCTTTATCATATTGCTTGTAGTCGTGCTCATCTACGAATGGCGCAATGGCGCGCTTGATTTTGGTCCCGATGGAAAGAAGATCCTGAAAGCTTACAGGAAGATCACTAAACAACAATCCGTATGAAATGGTGGCTTAGCAAAACTGCCGAACCCAATGGCACTGTGAGGGGAACCAGCTCGATGGAGGAAACCATCAAGCAAAGCGTGATGCTGACCACCGTTCAGGATCTTATCGCATGGGGCCGCAAAAATTCAATGTGGCCCTTTCATTTTGGGTTATCGTGCTGCTTCGTGGAGATGGCAACCAGCATGACGCCCAAGTATGACGTAGCCCGGTTCGGCGCCGAAGTGATCCGGGGAACGCCACGTGAAGCCGATGTGATGATCATTGCCGGAACCGTGTTCATCAAGATGGCCCCGATCATCAAAAGGCTGCACGAGCAAATGATGGAGCCACGCTGGGTGATATCCATGGGATCGTGTGCAAACTCGGGAGGCATGTACGACATCTATAGCGTTGTGCAGGGTGTCGACAAATTTCTTCCGGTGGATGTCTATGTCCCCGGTTGTCCTCCGCGGCCCGATGCATTCATGGAAGGACTCACGCTGCTCGCTGCATCTGTCGGAAAGGAGAGACGTCCCCTGAGCTGGATGATCGGTGAGCAGGGCGTGATCAAACCTGAAAAAATAGCTGTCAAGGAAAAAAGATATGAGGCCCGGAAAGCGATGACGACATTTCGCTCTCCCGATGAGGTCTAGGTCCTGTCTCTCGCAGACAGGGAGTTAATTAAAAGTTAAGGACAAATTTGAAAAAGCATGAGCGATTGATGCCCCGAAACTGATTGTCGATACGAGTACTGAACCAGTGTTCAGATTGTATGGAAAACAAAACCCGTCTAACGGACCAGTTAAGGTTGAAATTCAGTGACGTCACCATCACTGAACAGGCAACCAGGGATGAAATTCTCACCCTGTGGCTCCCGTTGGACAAATTGAAAGAGGTACTGTATTATTTGAAAAGGGAGATCTCCAATCCCTTTCCGCTTCTCTATGACATCACCGCTATCGATGAACGGACACGGAAGCGCGAAGCCGATTATCCTTCCTCTTATTTCACCCTCGTTTATCACTTGCTATCCTTCGACCGCAATCAGTTCCTGCGGCTAAAGGTCGCATTGCGTGAAGAGTTTCCATCCGCGCCAAGCATCGCCAACTTGTGGGCCAATGCCAACTGGTATGAACGCGAAGTATTCGACATGTTTGGCATCCGTTTCAACGGCCATCCTCACCTGCGAAGGATTTTGATGCCGCAATCATGGGATGGACACCCGCTGCGAAAGGAGCATCCTGCGCGTGCAACCGAAATGGGACCTTTTCAACTGTTCGATGACAAGGTAGATCGTGAACAGGCGCTCCTTCATTTCAAACCGGAGGAATGGGGTCTGCAACGTCAGAGCGACGAATCCGATTTTATGTTCCTCAACATCGGGCCTCAGCACCCTGGAACCCATGGTGTATTGCGCATAGTGCTACAGTTGGACGGCGAAGATATTGTCGACGCCGTTCCGGAGATCGGCTTCCATCATCGGGGAGCAGAAAAAATGGCGGAACGCCAGTCGTGGCACACCTACATTCCCTATACTGACCGTATCGACTACCTGGGTGGTGTCAATAACAACCTTGCCTATCTGCTTGCAGTGGAGAAGCTCGCTGGTATCAAAGTGCCGGAGCGCGCGCAGGTTATCCGTGTGATGATGTGTGAGCTGTTCCGTATTGCCAGCCACCTCGTATGGTACGGAACATTCGCGCAGGATGTCGGACAACTATCTCCCGTCTTCTACATGTTTACCGATAGGGAACGGATCTTCGATATCGTCGAAGC
>CBHTUB010000100.1:0-14661 GCA_966095595.1 uncultured Chryseosolibacter sp.
TCAGGCCGGTCGAGCCGACGATCATCCGATGCGTGGCCCATCAGGATTATACTCAGGTGGTCGTGAACACCACGCCGGAGAAAATGCTTGCCGTCAACGACTACATGAAAGAAAAGTGGAAAGCAGTTTTTCCCAACGTACTGTATAATGGTCAATTCATCGACGACAAAATGCGCGATTCACTGGAAACGAACTATAACGGTGTCATCATTTTCTCGTTCCTCGGCTTCTTTGCAGCCCTGATGTCGGCCACGGGATTGTTCACACTTGTATCGCTTCATATCGTGAAAAAGACGAAAGAGATCGGCATCAGGAAAGTACTCGGAGCGCCCCTCACCAACATTTTAAGGGTGATCAGCCTCCAGTTTTTGCTGATCATCCTTGTCGCTGCAATGATAGGCGGAGGGATCGGTTATGTGATGGTCGATATTTCCATGGATGCGGCGTGGGAATATTATGAGAAAGTTACGGTGGCCACTTTCCTCACCTCGGCAGGTATCATCTTTGGACTGGCTCTTGCAACGGTCGGAATGAAGACATTTGCAACGGCAACGATGAATCCAGTGAAGACCTTGCGAAGTGAGTGAGCAAATTGATGTGTTTTACCAGTGACGGAACGATGAAGGTCGGGGTGAAAATGCGCAACGTCCCACCGAAAATAAATACAAAACCGCTGAGAGCATAACATACTCCCAGCGGAAACTCCAACTTCGCATACATTTAAAACAAGTACCTACCTCACTTTTTTTATTACCAACTATCCGATGCATTCTTTATGGGAAAGGTCCCGCCGTCTCGGTTGGATATACCATACAGCTTGTGTCACTTCTTTCCTTTGCGTTTGAAGAACATTTGCTTCATTAACGATGCATCACGTCCTGCGATTGCAGGCATGGGATGCTTTGCGACAAATACAGCCATTTCCGCGAAGAATAGAATGATGAGGACAAATCCGCTCAGTATCTTTACATTGCCTTGACAACATGATCAAAAGGACCAAAGACATACTGTGGCACGTTATCGGATGCATCTGCTTCCTGATCATTCCTGTGCTCCTATCGCCGCGACCTCCACACGTGCCATTGTTTGCACGTCCAACCGTTCGCGACGTACTGGCAAATTTTCTGATGCTGATTATCTTCTATCTGAACTACTATGTCTTTATCCCGCGTCTTTATTTCAGAAAGAAAAACACCACCTACGGGCTGCTGATTGTTCTCGGTTTTTTGCTGATCGTGCTTTTACCGGGAATGCTCACCGGTCACCTTCCCTGGGAACCGAGGCCGTTCGATGCCCCACCTCCACCACATGGGCCGAGGCCATTTCCACCGGATGACGACTTCTCGTTTCTCAATCCGGTCAAGCATGGGATCTTTCTCTATACCGCCGTCATCCTGTTCTCTATTTTGTTAAGAACAAGGACCAAGCTGATGGAAACGGAGTCCCTGAAGCATGACGCCGAGATCGGTACGTTAAAGAATCAGATCAATCCTCATTTTCTTTTCAACACACTGAACAACATATATGCATTTGCGATCCGAGAAAGATCGACGAATACCGCTTCAAGTATTTTGAAGCTGTCCGCCATGATGAGGTATGTGGTCACCGAGACCAATCAGGAATTTGTTCCCCTTCAAAAGGAAATTGAATATACGAATGACTACATCGACCTTCAGAAGATGAGACTGACGGAGACGCTTTTGCTTTCCTATACCGTGACCGGAAATATCATCAACCAGAAAATTGCTCCGGTAATACTCATGCCATTCATTGAAAATGCCTTCAAGCATGGCGTTAATCCCGACAAACAGTCCTCCATCAATATCAGGATCCATGTAGAGGAACGTTCCCTCGAGCTGACGGTCGAGAACCAGAAAGTGAAGATCGCACAGGAGTTGCATACGAAAAGTGGTGTAGGCATAGAAAATACAAAAGCGCGGTTGGAGCACTTGTATCCAAAAAAACATAACTTGTCAATCAGTGAGAATGAAGATTTTTACCGCATCAAACTCAATCTGCAACTGACGTGATAAACGCAATCGCCATAGACGACGAGCCGCTCGCGCTCGAAATCATCCAGTCCTATTGCTCCCAAACTGATCAGATAAAACTTGTAAAGACCTTCACGAAGACAGCCGAGGCAAAAAGATATCTTGAAAAATTTCCGGTTGACCTCCTGTTTCTCGACATCAACATGCCGGAAATATCGGGTATCGATTTTTATAAGGGCCTGCCGCACGACACCATGGTGATCTTTACAACAGCCTATGCACAATATGCCGTCGAAGGTTTCGAGCTCAGCGCGGTCGACTATTTACTTAAGCCCTACTCGTTCGAACGATTTCTCGTCGCCGCAAACAAGGCCAAAGAATTTCACGATTTCCTGCATCACAAGCAAACCTCTGCTTCGAAACACCTTTTTGTACGGGCGGAATATAGCCTCGTAAAAGTTGCCTTATCGGACATATTATATATAGAGGGGCTCGCAGACTATCTCAAGATCCATCTTCCGCACGGCAAGACCCTTCTTACGCGAATGACGATGAAGGGAATATTATCGAAACTGGACAAGGAATTCGTGAGAGTACACCGATCGTTCATTGTGCCCTTCAGTAAAATTCAATCTGTTCGAAACAAGAATATTCAAATAGAAGGAACCGACAAGGAGATTCCCATCGGTGTGAGCTACGAGGAAGATTTCAACAAAGCGTTCAGGCAACGCTGATCATTTCCGTTTTTACGGGTTCAATCCCCATTCTTCTACAAATTCACGTCATACATCGACAATCACACCTGCGCCACAATTCACCATGGTACATTGGCGTATTAAGTGAAAAATCAATTGTATGAAACTGATTAGGATCTCACTTACAATTTTTGGAATTGCTGCGGTGGTCTCGAGTTGTTCGAAGGAAGAGCTTGCAACAACGGACACCGCCATTTCACAGACTGCCATCGATCTCGCGCAAACTTCGGGTCAGCTCGCGAGTGGTACAAGTTTCTCCATTACGGGAAGCAGCACGGATAGTACGAACGTCGTCAATCAGCATCCTGGAAAACATGGCCCTCCCGGACATCACGGCATACTCGATGGATTGAATCTCCTTGCTCCTACCGATGAGTTGCTGGCGATCATCGACGCAGAAAGCGCGGGCGACATTCGCGGATTCAGGATCTCAAGGTCGGGAGGTGGAACGGTAACGCACTACAACGCGGAAGGTGAAGTTGTAACACTGCCGACGGTTGAAGACGATGGGCCTCACGGATGCAGCTTCAGCGGAGGCCAATTTCCCGAATCCGATTCACTGCTCGGAACGATCGTAAAAACCGAAATTGATTTTGGATCCGGCGTAACCTTCACCAGAGACACGATCACCATCACGCGCGCCGGAAAGATCATCGTTACGCGGGAGATCACGGGTAACACAAAAACAGAGGTCACGACATTTGAAGGTTATTCGGTCAACGGAATAACGATCGAAGGAACAAAGACAAGAATATCGACCTTCGATCGCGAAACCGGATCTGGCTCGTCCGTAACAACGGTCGAAGGAGGAAAGCTCACTTTCCCGGATGGAGCTTCCGCAACATGGACATCTGACAGATCCCGCACATCCGACATTACATTGGGTACTGACGGCAGGCCAGAGTCAGGGACGATCACGACAGAAGTAAATACGAGCGTCGTGGCTTCCGACGGCTCGGTGATCTATTCACACCAAACAAACTCGCCCCTGATCGAGAATATCGATTGTGGTCATCGCAGGGCTCCGGTCAGCGGAGAGATCAAAACCATTTATAGCGACGATACGGTAATTGTGAATTTCGGAGACGGCACATGTTCGAACCGTACCATCAGCATTACATTCAACGGGGTTACAACAACAAAAACGATCGGGGGTTAGAGAGGGTTACCCGCCATTTGGTTAGTACCGGTCGGCCTTTGCGAGCTTTCGGGCTTGCAAAGGTTCTTTTTAACACTGGCGTATACGGTCGCACACACCACGAAGCGGCTATTTGCCGGATACATGTCATAACACCAGGGGTTTTCCTGAGTTCGAAAATCAGTAATTCCCCAATTTCAGGAGCATGCCGGGTGGTTTAGTTTTGCACAAGCAAGCGGCTAATCCACAGACTCGACGTTCTGTATATGCAGCCAGAGAATTTGACTGTCCAACCCAACGAACTGATGAGCGTATGAAATTGATGCGGCCCGTATTTTCAATATTTATGCTTCTGTTAGCATCGCTTTTAGCTATCGGGCAGGAACAAGATATCGTTTTCAAATACCTCAACACGAGAAATGGCCTTTCACAGGATCATGTGAACGCTATTTTCAAAGATCACAAGGGTTTTATGTGGTTCGCCACGGATGACGGGCTGAACAAATATGACGGCTACCAGTTCACCGTGTACAAGCACAATACCGAAAGAGCCTCATCACTCAGCAACAATTATGTCTATGACATGCTGGAAGATGATGCGCATAACCTGTGGGTTGCCACAGCCAGCGGTCTTGATAAACTCGACAGGGAGAAAGATTCTTTTTCCCATTTTCAGCCCGATGGAAAGCCCATTTACGTGCGGGACATCCTCATCGACAAAAAACGCAGAATGTGGCTCGGAACGTCTGACGGATTATATCTGTTCAATTTCACCAATGAAAAATTTACAAGGTATCACCACATAGAAAACGAGGAATCAAGTTTAAGTCACAACTACGTCTACAGCCTCGCGGAAGACGTCTCCGGAGAATTGTGGATTGGAACGACCGAGGGCTTGAACCGATTTAACCCTGAAACCGGAAGATCCATACGTTACCAAAATGATCCCCTGAACAATAAGAGCATCGCATCAAACTGGATCAAAGCCGTTTACAGGGATTCGAGACAAAATATCTGGATCGGTACCCTCGGCGGTGGCGTATCGCGCTTCAATGCACGGGAGAATTCATTTACAAACCTCAAACACGATCCATCCAACCCGAGGACTATCTGCCACAATGATATTCTTTCCTTTTCCGAAGATGCAGAAGGCAGATTGTGGATCGGAACGGAGAACGGAGGCATCAGCATCATGACTGATCCGGTTACCATGTCGTTCACCAGTCATAAAAATAGGTTTCCCGACGACGGCAGCCTCAGCAATAATTCCGTTTACTGCATATACAAAGATGACATTGGAAGCATGTGGGTCGGCACATGGTCAGGTGGCATCAACTTTCTTTCCAGGTTCAATGAGAAGTTCAGGCACTACAAACAAACTTTCGATCATAAAAAGAGTCTGAGCAACAACATCGTTTTAAGCGTCGCCGAGGATAGTTATGGAACGATCTGGATCGGCACAGATGGCGGCGGATTAAATTCCTTCAATCGAAAGACAAAGGAGTTCGCTCATTATCGTCATGACCCTGCAAATCCAAATAGCCCGGGTAGCGATTATATTATTTCCATTACGGAGCCAAAAAAAGGCATACTGGCATTGGGCCATCACCGCGGCGGGTTCGACCTGCTGGATGTGAGGACCGGAAAATTTACACACCACATGCCCGACGCCAATAACCCGAGAGCCCTGCCTGTCACAACCGTCACCACGGTATATAAGGACCACGACAACAATCTGTGGGTTGGCACGTGGGGAGGCGGTGTAGGTTTATATGACTGGCAAAGCAAGGACTTTACATGGTTTAGTCACAATGATCTGGATAGCACAAGTCTCGGCAGCAATCTCGTCACGACACTCGGCGAGGACCGCGATGGAGATCTCTGGATCGGAACAACGTCTGGCCTGAGCGTCCTGAATAAAAAAACTCACCGCATAACACACTTCAGAAATGATGGGAACGATATCAAAAGCCTGAGCCATAACATCGTCGAGGGCATACTGCTCGATCACTCCGGCAATCTGTGGCTTGGAACGGGTGATGGCCTCAACTTATTTGTGAAGGAAACTAAAAGCTTTATTCGTTTCAACGAGAAGCATGGATTACCCAACAACATGATTCGCGGTATCCTCGAAGATGATCACGGAAATCTTTGGCTAAGCTCCAACCGCGGAATCTCTGAATTCAACCCTTCATTGGGCGTTGTTAGAAATTACGGCGTACAGGATGGGCTTCAGAGCTGGGAGTTCAAGGCGAAAGCGTGCTACAAGACCAGAGATGGTGAGATGTTTTTTGGAGGCCACCGTGGCTTCAACGTTTTTCATCCGGACAGTATCAGGGATAACACTTTTGTTCCACCGGTATATTTGACGGGCCTGCAGATCTTCAACAAACCTGTTCTCGTAAATGAGAAAGGCTCGCCTCTTCAGAAGCACATTAATTATTCCGAAGAGATTACCCTCCGGCATGACCAGTCTGTGTTCAGGATCGAATATGCCGCTTTGAACTATATCGTGCCCGACAATAATCATTATGCATACAAGCTCGACGGCTTCGACAAGGATTGGAACTACGTAGGACAGAAGCGCGCAACCACCTACACGAATCTTGATCCGGGGGAATACACGTTTCGTGTTAAGGCTTCCAATAACGATGGCTACTGGAACGACCAGGGTGCAGCACTGCGAATCATCATCACGCCCCCGTACTGGCGAACATGGTGGTTCAGGTCGCTCGTACTATTGATCCTCTCGGGGAGCGTTCTCGCGGTCATTCATGTTCGCGTCAATACCATAAAGCAACATCGAAAAAGGCTTGAGCGATTGGTCAACGACAGAACCGCTGAGGTAATGGAACAGAAGGATGCGATCGAAGCCCAGGCCGAGCATATGCAGGCGTTGAACGAGCAGCTCCTGGACCAGGCGAATTATCTGCAGGCCATGCACGCCGCTGCAGAGCGCGCAAGACAGGAAGCGGTGGAAGCAAATCAGGCTAAGAGCATCTTCCTGGCAACCATGAGCCACGAGATCCGGACACCCATGAACGGCGTGATCGGAATGGCACAACTGCTAGAATATACGCCGCTCACAACCGAGCAAAAAGGTTATACCGAAACCATCAAGACCTGCAGCGCAAACCTGCTCGGCGTGATCAACGATATTCTGGATTTCTCGAAGATCGACTCAGGAAAAATGGAGCTCGAAGAAAAGGACTTCGATCTCAGAGGTTGCGTCGAAGAAGTTCTGGACGTCTTTGCCGGCAAGGCTGCGACCAGCGGACTTGACCTGATCTATCAATTGGACGAGAACGTGCCAACCCAGGTTTGTGGCGACGTGCTCAGGGTTCGCCAGGTACTGATGAACCTTGTCGGTAACGCGATCAAATTCACACAACAGGGCGAGATCTTTGTAGGCATCTATCTGGAGTCGGTAAATGACGGATTGTTGGATCTTCGCTTTGAGGTTCGCGACAGCGGAATCGGCATACCGCAAGAAAAGCTCGACCGGTTGTTCAAGGCGTTTTCGCAGGTAGATTCTTCCACCACCCGCAAATATGGCGGAACAGGCTTGGGCCTTGCCATATCGGAAAAGCTTGTGAAGCTGATGGGCGGAAGTATCTGGGCACAAAGCTGTGAGGGAAAAGGTGCAACCTTTACGTTTACTGTAAAGCTGAAAGCTGCCGAAGAAGCTTCTCCTGCAACGCTTCAATTCGATACGAAAGTGATGGATGGCAAAAAAGTATTGGTTGTAGACGATAACCCCACCAATCTTCTGATCCTGAAAACACAAATGGAATCCTGGAAGATGTTACCGGTGACTGCAAACTCAGGAAAGCTGGCGCTGAACGCATTGTCGGGTGGCGAACAATTCGATCTCATTTTAACGGACATGCAAATGCCGGAAATGGACGGCGTCGAACTGGCGCAGCGAATAAAACAGTCATATCCCAAGTTTCCGGTTATTCTTTTAAGCTCGATCGGCGACGAGCGGAACAAGCTGCATGCCGGACTCTTCGCGTCAGTGCTTACCAAACCTGTGAAGCAAAACGTTTTGCGCAGCAGCATTTTAACCGCGCTTCACTGCCAGGGCAAACGATTTACGGCAGAGCAGACCGATGGCAAAAAGTTCGACAGCGATTTTGCACTGGAACATCCGATGCGGATCCTTCTTGCAGAGGATAATCCCGTGAACATGAAACTTGCAGAACGAGTGCTCAACAAGCTCGGCTATAAGCCGGAAGCTGCGTGGAATGGTCTTGAGGCTCTAGAGGCGATAAGAAGGTCGCAATACGACCTCATCCTGATGGATGTACAGATGCCGGAAATGGACGGACTTGAAGCTACCCGTAAAATTCGCTCCTCAGGGATCATACAACCGAAAATAATTGCAATGACAGCCAATGCCATGCAGGGCGACCGTGAAGAATGCACCGAGGCAGGGATGGACGATTACATCAGCAAGCCGATCAGGTTTGACGACCTGGTGAAGATCGTCGAGAAGTTCGCAGTAAATCTCAAGCAGGACAGAAGTTGAGCGTTTTCAGTGGTCGGTAGTAGAAGTTTAAAAGTTAGTAGTTGGAAGTTACATTGGCTACCAGGATCGTCTATGGGTTCTCTTCCTTCAGTTGCTGAATGTCCCTGATAAGCTGCTCCATTTCCAGTTTCAGCGTGCCGTTATAGATGCCGCGAATACGACGCGTGCGATCCACCAATAAAAAATGTTCCGTGTGAAGGAACTCGGTGCTGTCCTTTGTGAAGCCCAGACTTTGTTCCGCAAAGTACGACTGACGTGCAAGCTGGTAGATCTTCGATTTGTTGCCGGTCAGCAAATGCCAGTTGGGTACCGTGATGTCATTTTCTCCGGCGTACTCCTTCAGCCTCGCGACGTTATCGATCCAGGGCGTGACGCTGTAGGATAACAGCACAACATCCTGATCATTGGGAAATGCTGCACTGACCCGCTTCATGTTGTTGGTCATCTTCGGACAAATACTGTTGCAGGTTGTGAAGATGAAATTGGCAACGTGAATCTTTCCATCAACATCGTTATGGGTGAATGTGTTGTTGTTCTGGTCAATAAAGGAAAACTCCGCAACCTGATGCGGGATCTGTTTGATCACCTCTTCCTTATTGTCAATGAATATCGGATCGAATTGAGGTGTGTTGTAATACGGAAGGGACTCCTGACGGTCGCAGGAGAAGAGGCTACAGCTTATTAAGAACGCTGTCAGCGGTGTTGACACAATTTTTCGTACCCAGCAATCCATATCGTCTGTTATTTTTTACAATGTAATTGGCCTTGATTGTTCCATCTGCATACCACACGCGCTGCGCCCCGCTTTCAACCCCATGGTCGAAGTTCAGGTCTGAATATAGTCGCCCGTTTTCCAGCCACTCCCTTTGGCTACCATCAAACATGTCGTCTGTAAAATGATAGATGAACGACTGTTGCCCGTTCGGATGCCACCCCTGATGCTCACCGATCTTCCATCCTTTGGCGTAATATCTTACGGAGCGCTTTTGTCCGTTGCTGTAATATAATATCTCGACCCCATCGCGCTTACCTTCGGTATATGATACAAGGGCCGTTGTGTCATTCTGATTGTTTAAAGTGAAAACCACTCCGGTGATCGGAGTAGTTTTCAAGTAGGTAACGCCACGATGTGATTTAATATTCGGGTCGGCGCTGTTGTAAAACTGCTTCGGATCATTCCGCTTACAGGAATACAGGCACGCCGTTACAAACAAAAGGAGTATGAGCGCCTTACTTCGTCCACGTGCCCGCATTGCCGAAGAAACCGTTTCCGTTGATGTAAGGAGAATCTGCCGTGATGTGGTAATGATAGATGCCGGCTGGATACTCGTCAGTTTCATGCTCATGACCATGGTAATCATCAAGATCGTTGCTTGTCAATGTCTTGCCGTCTTCCAGCGGACCGTATACGGGATATCCGTCGAGCAAAAATCCGATCAGGGCATCTTTACCTTTCAGACCGGTGACATAGTTCGGCTCTATGTGGTAGTGGTATTCATTGTTTGGAGTGGGGTGACCGCCATAAAGGTCGAACGAAAGATATTCTCCCGAAGAGGTCGTGATCGGAGAATTACCTGCTGCATACTGGTTGAACAGCGGAACACCGTTTATCGCGATGCCCACAGTTGCCGTTCCGAGAGAAGTTTTTGTTTGGTCCTCGGTAGGATTGATGGGCAACTTGAACCTGTAATTGATCACCGATACCTTATTGCCCGGCGCTTGCATAAATGAGGAACGTGTATCGTCAACCCACATGGTCGATTCCCACTCGGTATTTAGAAAATAAGGGCTCTTGTGGTCAGGGAACGCGGAAGCCTCGACTACAATGTAGTCGCCTTCAATGTAAATGTCATCGGCTCCATAGAATACACTTTCATATAGCGCAAGGACCTCCTCGTCAGTTGTAGGATTTTCGTCGGTTGGTGTGGGAGTGTTGTTTGAATCCTTGTCATCGTTGTCAGAACAGCTGAACGAGAACACAAGCGTTGCGGATACAAAAAGAGCTAACAGTCGCTTCATAGTGGGTTTTGGTTAGGTTTCGAGATTCAAAATTATTAAAGATAAACGTATCCCGCACGTCTGAGTCGCTGTGGAATCCTGGAATTGATCGCTAAAATCCCCGAATTCATCGCAAAACTGCCGCCAACCGTCGACTTTGTAATGTCCGAACCATCCCCTATGATGCTGCAATAGCCATAACGTTGCAACAATGTTACACCGTACTTCCTTCTTTAAAGAAAATCATAACGAGCTCGTTGTTTCCATGTAGCTGCGATCCTCTTTTGTGAACGGCACGATCGTAAATTGCTCCGTCCCGGTGATCTCGATTTCATCCAGAATATCGACAATGTTTTGATACCTCGATTCATCCTTTGGCTTGATCAGCACCACGAGCTTTGAATTCAATTGCTGTTGTTCCATCAGGATCTTCCGAATGCCGTCGCGCGCGTAGCTGGTCTCACGGACTTGTCCCGGGCCAACCCACCAATACAACCTGTCATTCTCCGCAAGCACAAGATGCATCACATCCTTTTCATTCACTCGTGGTCCATCCTCGCCTATCCTGGGTTTGTCCGGCATTTTCAGGTCCAGCACTGTGCTTTTGGAAAACGTCGACGTGAGAATAAAGAAAGTAAGGAGCAAGAACGCGAGGTCGACCATTGGCGTCATGTCGATCCTTGTAGACATCCTTTTTACACGGACTTTTGCACCGGAGTGCCTGGGATTGGAGGTATTGAGCTCGGCCATGGCAATATTGTTTTATAGGTAGGATGCATTGGCCAATAGCTTTACATAATGCGTCTGGAGATATTTTCAAGAAAAGTTACCAGCACTCGTGTGAAACAAACCTACCAATATCTCAATATCTGGTGTTGTAAATATGGAACATATAAATAGTCTTCGACTTCCTTCCGAATGACGTACGGTCCTGATTTACAGGGCACTTTCTACTCCAATTGTTAAAATGGATTTTTCGCAACTCCAGACCAATTTGTTATCTTTGCCCCGTGAAAGCCCTCTTTTGGATCTTGTTCCTCCTGACCCTGTATTCCCACGTTTTTGGGCAGGATAACACCATTAAAAGTGATTCACTATTGCAGTTGCCGCAAATGCCGGATTCGTTAAGATCCCAATGGCAGCAGGTCGATTCCATAAGATCTGACTTCAACGCCCAGGCTCAGGACATTCAGAGCGAATATCAAAAGACAATTTCCGCTATCGACGGCGAGCAAGCCTCGATCAACCGAGAGATCGACAGCCTCAATAATCTTAAACTACCTACCGGCCATCTGACGAAGCGTCTCGACAGTCTCCAAATGAAACGAACCGAGGCGTCCACCCAAGTCAATTCGAAGCTCAGCGATCTGAAAGCGAAGACTACAGGCAAGCTCGATAAGATAGAGCTTACGCCGGAAATGCAGGGGCCGGTGAATGAACTTAAGGGAAAAATGAATGCCGTTAACCTCGCGGACAATAGCCCGGTAAAACTTCCGGAAGTCGGCGTTCCAGGATTTAAAATTCCGGAAGCCAATGCGGGGTCATTGAAAGATATTCAGGGCTTATCGCAGATCGAAACACCACTGGGAGAAGTAGGAGACCTTACGGGTGAGCTTCAGAATGTCGGCGCCGATGTGAAGACAATTGCAAGCGGCGACGTAACCAACATAGAAAATCTCTCGACGGTAGAACAGCAGGCACAGAACATCGATGGCATTAAAGAGCTGCAGGAAGGAAGCGGTGCGATCGATGGATATAAGGAACAGCTCGGCGACCTTGGCAATCCAGACGCGGCAAAAGATAAGGTTGTTGAAACTGCGCGCAAGCAAGCCATCAACCACTTTGCAGGAAAAGAAGAAGTATTGCAGGCTGCAATGGACAAAATGAGCAAGTACAAAAAGTACTACAGCGACGTATCGAGCCTGGCAGACCTCCCCAAAAGACCGCCGAACGCCATGAAGGGTAAGCCCTTTATTGAACGTCTGGTGCCCGGTGTTTATTTCCAGTATCAGCATAAGAATGCATATATCCTCGATGTAAATCCATATGCCGGATACAGGATCAGCGGAAGGTTTACCGCGGGACTTGGATGGAATCAGCGGTTTGTTCTTTCCGAAAGATCAAACGTCAGCGAAAGCAGCTACAGGATATTCGGCCCCCGTGCGTTTGTGGACGCGAAGATCGGCAAAGGCTTCGTCGCGCACCTCGAGTCAGAATACATGAATACGTTCGTGCCATCAAGGCTCACCGGTACACCCGATGAAGGCAATTATGAATGGGTGTCAAGCACGATGCTTGGTTTGAAAAAAGAATACAGGGTCTACAAAAACCTTCAGGGAACCGTGCTCATCCAGTACAACTTGTACAACCCGTATTTCAAGGCACCGTATGTCGACCGCCTGAACTCAAGGATAGGGTTTGAGTATCTGCTGAAGAAAAAGAACAAAACAACAGGTCAGTAGTCAATTCTCAGTCGCCCTCCGCGATACTTCACCTCTGCGTGTTTCTGCGTTTGAGATCGTGCAAGAATGCATCTCTGCGAAAAGCCCATATTAAACATATCGCAGAGGGCAACTGAGAAGATCCATTTAATACCACACGTAAGTCCCTGCCGATTTTTTATTCAAAGTAACCACGGCAATTTTACCCTGATACTTGATGTTGAATGTCGTATTGCGTTGTCCGTTGTTATAGACAACAAGCACCTTCGCGCCTCCTTCGGCGGTGCTATTGACAAAACCTGCGCAAAACAGATCACGCGACGACGATGTGCTTGTCGTTCTCAGTGCTCCCGGCCTGACATACTTCGACATATGGGCAACAATGTAGTATGCAACATTTCGTGTCACGGTTCCATTCGCTGCAACCGTAAGCGCGCCGAGACAGGTTGTGCAGCCACCATTCGTGTATGGACCATACGATGAATTATTCGCGAGGTTCCACTCCAACACAACCTTCGCCCAGTTGTTCGCTCCTCCCAGCATCACATTTTGCATGTGCCAGCCCAGGTCGCCCACAAAGCTTCCGGACGAGCCCGTGAACTGCTCCGTGAAATAAACGTTTTTACCAGTGTTGTCATGAACGGTAGTCAGAGCCGAAATATTACCGGCATACAAATGGAACGCCGCGCCATCCGCGTAAGCTCCCGCAGGTCCGTTCAGCACCGTTGTAGGATAATCCGGATGATCGCAGTTGTGATCGTAAACGATGATCTTCGTCGCAAAGCCGGCATTCTGCAGCGCGGGGCCAAGCTTCAAAATAAAATTGGATTGCTCGGTAGCTGTCATCAGCATCGCAGGATTATTGCAACAATGCTCAGGCTCGTTTTGTGGCGTGACGGCATAGATGTCGACACCCTGCGCTTTCATCGCCTGCAGGTACTTGACAAAATACAAAGCATAGGAGTCGTAGTATTCCGTTTTCAGGTTACCACCGCTGAGGCTGCCGTTGGTCTTCATCCACGCCGGAGCCGACCACGGTGTAGCAATAATTTTGGTCGAGGGCGCGATCGTCAGTATCTCTTTCAAGACCGGAATCAGATAGGTAAGATCTGGTCCGTTCAGGCTGAAGTTCGCCTGGTTTACATCGGTTTGACCCGCAGGCAGGTCGTTGTACGTGTACACCGATGTGCTCAGATCGGTAGCACCGATGCCGAGGCGAAGAAATGAAACTCCCACACCATTCACCGGATCGAATAGCTCGTTAAGAATGGAAGTGCGCTGTGCCGACGACATCTGTGTCATCATCACATACGCGCTTCCCTGTGTGAGTGTGTATCCAAAACCATCCATACTCTGAAACGTCGAACCGGGGTTCAACTCCAGTGTAGGATTGTTGTTTGTTGCTGTTGTAAAGGAAGGTGTCGCTGCCAATTGCTGAAATAGCGACGACTTATCGCCGTTTGTCACGATCTGATTGACGACACCCGGTGTCGTATTCAATGCAGCCATGCTGATCGCTACTTCCTGCTGACGATCCACAGTGTCTGTCTGTACCACTCCGTTATCAGAACAGCTTGCAGCCAGGAGTAGCATGACAGTGATCATACTCATGATTTTCTCTTTTGACATAGTTGTTTGGTTTAGTGAAACAAATAGCTGCAGAGTTTAAGGCTTTTGTTTTTTTAATGCAATCATTTTATCACCATCGTGGCAATGGAATGAGGCAAGCTTGTCGTTTCCACAGCTGCGCCATCGACCCAGAGGTTGTACTGCATCTTCACATCTGTTGCGTTCATCACGACCACCA
>CBHTUB010000101.1:0-14600 GCA_966095595.1 uncultured Chryseosolibacter sp.
TACCGTGACCCGTCATATATACATAGGGATAGAGAAACAGATCGGAGCTGCCTACTTCCACGATATCTTCTTCCGGTGCGAGTTGCATGGAGAGCTCTCTATTACAGAACGTGATAAGATTTGGCAGGGCAGTTTTGTTGGCGTACCAGTCACCGCCCCCGTTGTATTTCAGCTTGGCGATCTTGATCGTATTTTGGGAGATAGCCGGCGAGGCCATCAGAAGCAATAACAGGGGAATAACAGATCTCATCATCGAACGCATAAACCTAAAGACGAAATTTAGATAATCGCGGGCAATGTATAAAGTTTTGTTCTGTCGCCGGTAAGATGATAATAAAGCCGGCAAGCGACCGTTACGTCTGCGATGAGAGGTATGATAAGATTATTTCTCGCGGTTTTCATGTTATCAGCCTGCCAGCGCCCTGCAGACCCGGGTGCCGTTGCCCGAAAAGAGCAACGGAAGGAACTGGCGCAGGTGCCACCACTTTTTTTCCGAAAGGTTAACTCCTCGTACGAGGATGCGAAGGCAGGATGTGTTGAGTCTCGAAATGCATTATCCGCAAAATATCGGAATGCCACCAGCGATTCATCAAGACAAAAGATCTTGTCGGAAGCCCGGGAGGCGTTTACGCGGCGGCTTGTCAACGACCTGATCCCGTTCTGGTATGGAACGGCGTGGGACTTCGATGGATACACCGCAGAGCCTGGAAAAGGAACGACAGCCTGCGGATATTTTGTGTCGACGACATTGCTTCACGCCGGATTGAAGGTCAATCGCTACAAGCTTGCCCAACAGACTCCCTGCAATGAGGCCCGTTCGATCAGTCTGAACGACGAAGTTCTGACATTATCGGATCTGAATGCCGATGAGCGTAAGATCCGGCTGGACGGTATGAAGGAGGGGCTTTATTTTGTCGGTCTCGATTATCACGTCGGATATCTCTATAGGAGCGGTGAAAATTGTTATTTCATTCACTCGAACTACTATAACGCGCAGGGCGTTACCATCGAGCCGGTGGAGACGTCGATGGCGTTTCAGAATACAACAACGTATTACATTGCTCCCATCACTGGAAACGACGAATTGATTCTCAAGTGGCTCCGCAGAGGGGAGATTGTTGTCAGGACGGGAGGGGCGTTGTGATCGGGTGTCGGCTTTCTTTCATTGGGCAGTTTCCTATGCACTCTTGCTTTCAAAGACGTTGTTGAGGATGTCCTTGAGCATGGAAACGCTCGGGGGCTTGATGATAAAATCCTTGGCGCCCAGATCTATCGATTGTTTCATCATCCTGCTTTCCGATGCAGTCGAGTACATGAAGATCTCCAGATCCTTCAGATGATCAAGTTTTTTTATTTGCTGCAGACACTCGAAGCCGTCCATCAGAGGCATATTGAGATCGATGAAGATAAAGTCTGGTTTGAACTCCGGATCCTGCTGAAGCTTCAATAAAGCCTGCTCTCCGTTGTTTGCCAGAACACATTCGATGTTTTCGTCGATCTCCTTCAGGGCCATGCAAAAGATCTCCTGATCATCGGTATCATCGTCAATGAGAAAACACTGCAGAGGTTGATTCATGCTCTTTGTCGCTTGACCTAAAGCTATTATAACGGACGGATTACTGTAACCGGATGAAAAATTTGATTTTTAACACAAAATAGTTGGCACATAATTTTATGTCGCCCAATGCTTATCTCACATCGAAAAAATACGTTGACTATCGAAAACGGGATTTATGTTACAGGATAAATATCTGCCGGAATACGATGTGATCACTTCACATAGCATCAACCTCTTCGGTAAACACGCAACACCTCTCTCCCTGCTCGAACGGATCGATGTCTCTCAATCGTTTTTAATAAGATGCCTATACCGACTTCGTGGAATTAAAGCTGGCAAAGATATCACGGGGTCTCTACGCGAAAAATTTATCGAGCTTGAGCGGGATGGTGAACGTGAAATCATTTTTGGTCTCGTGGGGCAGTTCTGGAAGCCGGGTGGAAATATTCAGGTAATGAGTGCAGGTGAGTTCATGCGTTTTAACGAAGAGGGTTTTTTAAAAGCGACATGGAATTTTAAAACAACAGCACGAAGGGAAAGTGAGGTTGTTGTAGAGACAGAGACGCGGGTGAAGTGCTTTGGAAAAGAAGCGCGTCGAAGGTTTATGTTGTATTGGTTTTTCGTGAAGCCATTTAGTGGTGTTATCAGAAAAGAAATACTCAGACTTCTGAAGAAAAATGCAACACAACTACAGTAGGTAGGGAGTGTATTATGCGTGTAAAATGTCTATGATTTTTTGTCATGAAAATTGGACAAAAGTTTTTAGAACGTGATGTTGTCGGTTCAAAGCGCTTCAAGTAATATTGAATATGCTAATGACTAAGGCTCTCTCTAATTTGGTTACGTACGCACAAGGGGGTAGCTCGTATGCCAATTGCAACTTAGTCTGTTGGCCTACACTGCCAGTTCACGCTGGCGGTGTTTCTTCTCCTTATCCTCTCTGAAAAAATACCTAAAATCAGGTATCCTTTCTGCTTTATTTCGGTTTCACATGAATTTCCATTTTCGCTAGATTTGAGCGTAGCCCCTGAGTTACCTTAACTAGTCCCAATCATGAAGCACTTCATCACCCTGCTGTTCGTTAGCCTCACCACAACGGTAAACGCACAGAATGTTCGATATCTCGAAAAAAAAGGATTTCACGAAGAGTCGGTCGCAAATGGCAGCGGACAATTTCTCCTGAGTCTCAACAAGGATAATACCATGCTCGCTGTTTGTGACATTCAGATGGAGATGCAGCCCGCGAAGATGAGAATGAAGGCAAGCTATTACGCCAAGCTGCTGAATCTATCCACCGGCAAAATGGAAAGGAGTTATGAGGCAGCGTCACTTTATTATTTTGACAACTCGCTGATCTTCGCCGATGCAATGGCTTCGCATGGGAAATGGGAAGAGTACACAAAAGTTTCCATGCCGCCTTCGTACGAATTTGATCCCGTAAGCGGAACGCGTAAAGATATTCCGTTGCCCGACGGATTCGGAGTTATCGGGACGCAGGGAAAATATGTGCTGGCTACAAAGTTCAGTACTGGTAAATCGCTCGTACTCGAGAAGGAGGGGGACAGTTTCAAGACGCTGCATGAGCTTGATCTCACCTTTATCAAAGTGACGGAGGATGGCAAGTATGTGTACGGAGTGAAGGGCTTCGTCGATCAGAATATCCTCGTGTACGATATGCGTTCGGGCAGACTGCTCAGTACGATCAGAAATTCTACGGCTATACAATTTCAATATTTGAAAAAAGGTCATCTCATCACATCGTCGATGAATAAGATCTTTGTTATGGATGGCGACGGAAATCCTGTGCGCGAGTTCAATGCCGGACCGTATTTCAGCGTTAACGATGACGAAACCGAGATCATCACGGCCAGCCTTGACGGAACAATCACCATGTTCGATCTGAATTCCGGTGCAATGCTATCGCAATTGAAGGACACGCAGGTAAGCCGTGCAGAGAATTCGAGCAAGCGTGTAGGCATTCCCTATAAGATCGGGGGCGGCGAGTTTTATCTCATTCCATACAGTACCGGGATCGCCACACTTTTCAGCAGTAAGACCAGGTCGATCGTGGCCAATCTCTTTTTTGATCAGGAGGATTGGGCGGTGATCGCGAAAGATGGCCGGCTCGACGGCACGGCACCAGCGCTGGATAAACTTGAATGGGTGGAATACAATACCAGCGGTAAAGTGAAGAGCCGCAGCACGGTGGAGGCTTCGTTCGAGAAATATTTTACACCCAGGTTACTGAAGATCATCTTGTCTGACGAGTCAGGCATTGCTTCCGCCGGGTCGATAGCTCCTGAAAGCGAAACCAGGACCCCTGTAATTCAAATTGCAAAAGTGAATGGCGGAAGGATCTCACATGGAAAGGAATCGATCGCTACAGTCAATTCAAGTCAGAAGGCAACGTCGGTCGAAGTCTTTGCCGGTGAAAATGCGGATAGGATAAAAGAGGTTCGGTTGTATCATAATGGCAAGCTGGTGGGCGCCCAGCCGAAGAATGGTTCCAATCAATATCAGTTCACGATCAGCCTAAATTCCGTCTTCGGCGACAACAACAGCGTGTATGCCGTAGCGACGACGAACGACAGTATTGATTCGGAGAAGTCGAAGGTGTTGATCGTATATAAGAAGAGTGAAAACGTCCGGCCGAAGCTGTATGCGCTCGTAGTGGGAGTAAATAAATACCAGAATCCGAAGTATGCGCTGAACTACGCGACACCTGATGCGACGGCATTCAAGGATCAACTTCAGAAGAGCAATTCATCGATCCTCGAATCGGTGGAAGTCTTCACGTTGTTTGATCAGGATGTAACAAAGGAAGCGGTCAGGCAGAAGTTCGGGGAGCTGAGTAAAAAAATGGGAGAGCAGGACATCTTTATCTTCTACTACGCGGGCCACGGAACCATGCACGATGCGGGTAATTCCAAAGAGTTTTTTATTGTGCCTCACGATGTGGTACAGCTTTACGGAAACGAGTCGGTGCTCCGCGAAAAAGCGATTTCAGCCACAGAGCTGAAGGACCTTTCCATGAATCTGAACGCACAAAAACAGATTTATATCATAGACGCTTGTCATTCGGCTTCGGCGCTCTCTGCGGCGGCGACGCGTGGCGCGGCGGAGGAGATAGCCATCGCGCAGCTGGCGAGAAGCACCGGTACTTTCTGGCTCACGGCAGCGGGGTCGGACCAGTTCGCGACGGAGCTGCAACAATTGGGTCATGGCGTCTTCACCTATTCGTTGCTGGAAGCCCTTCAGGGGAAGGATCCGGCGAGCGCATCGGATGGCAGCATCACCATCCGCGAGATCAGCTCTTACGTCGAGCGCAGGGTGCCTGAGTTATCGATCCAATACAAAGGGCAGCCTCAGTATCCTTCGAGTTTTTCATTCGGGAATGATTTCCCGTTGGTGGTGAAGTGATGTTCCGAATCGGAAACCAGAGCTGACCAGAGGCAGGCGAGCAACTTTCGAGCAGATTGTCCGTATCTTCGTTAGAAGTATGTCCATCACGAAAGAATCCGAACTACAAGGCATGCGGCGAGTCAGTCATGCGGTGGCTGCCACGCTTAGAGAGATGTGTGCCTTCGCAAAACCCGGCATGAGTACAAAAACTGTCGATGAATACGGCGGTAAGTTACTTTCGCGGTTTGGCGCCAGGCCTGCACCAAAGCTGTCATACAATTTTCCGGGATACACGTGCATCAGCTTCAATCATGAGATCGCTCACGGGATACCTTCCGATCGCATCATCCTGCAGGAAGGAGACCTTGTCAACATCGATGTTTCCGCAGAGCTCGATGGATACTGGTCGGACAACGGTTGCTCGTTTGTGATCGGAAACGACATACGTGATCACCGCAGGTTGGTCGAAGCTTCGAAGTCGATACTTTACGATGCAATAGGGAGCATCAGCGACGGCGTGCGCATCGCTGACATCGGAGGACTGATCGAGGCGAACGCGAAAAAATTTGGTTATACGGTGATCAGGAACCTGACGGGGCACGGTATCGGCAGAAAACTGCACGAGCGTCCGCATGAGATCGCCAATTACCATGACCGTCATAACAACGAGCGGTTCAGGAAAAATTGGGTTGTAGCGATTGAGACTTTCATCTCGACGTCCTCGGGATTGGCGAAGACATTGACAGATGGCTGGACGCTGGTCGGCGATAAGGGCGGTTTTGTAGCGCAGCACGAACATACTATTGTGATAACTGACCGTAAGCCTGTTATATTGACGGCGTCAAATGGTGTATAGATCAATGGTCAATAGGGCAATGGCAATTTGCATTTGGGTATTGGCTGTTGGGTATCGGGCAACTGGTTGTAAACAGCCATTGAACCCTTAGCGATAATTATGATCAAGCTTTCGAAAAAATTCTGGGATGACCTGGAGGCCAAATACCCTTCCGGAACAGACCATTTCTACAATTGGGTGCATGCCTATAAGGAATCTGTTGAATGGACGAAGCTCTTTCAGCCCGCAAAGTCGGGAAAGGCGCTGTCGTATTTCGATCTGCCCATAGCGATGCAAATAGGTGTTTTTTTTCAATATGCGGCAGATCAGGGACGACCCGTGATGTTGGGTCGTGTTAATTCGCTAAAGGACTTTTACAGACTTTCTGCTGTGATAGAGAATTTTATCTCCGGGTATGTTCCGGCAACCGGGCCACGCCTTGACGACCCAGGCTCGGTTTTCGGTTTGACCAGAATTGTGACGAACCTTATTCCCGATACCGACGGCATTCCGGATACCCATGACGGTCACAGGGGTGATTTTGAAGGAGGGGGCGGCGAGTTCGGAGGCGGCGGCGCTTCGGGTGATTGGGACGTCGAAAGTCATTAGTCAATGGTCATTGGGCAGCAATAGCATAGGTTGGCCGCAACACCGACCGCTACTACCTACCAGGCTCCGTGTACCATCAATTGTTGACATTTCCACCCTTATGCCATTGCCCATTCCACCGTTGACTATTATTACTATTGACTATTCCACCAATGACCGACAAGAAAAAACTGATGCAGGACATCGAGGCTAAAATTCAGGAACTGAACCTGTTATTATCAACCATTAAAGCTGATCGTTCACGTAAGCCGGAAACCCTCGATGGATACAGGGAACAATACCAGATCCTTCTGTCGGGAAAGAAGAAAAAATAGAATTGGTGGCTGGTCGTTTCGTGCACGCTAAGTCGTATTTTTAGCCCCAAACCACTTCATCGGATGGAATCTTATCTCAAGCTCGGAAAGCTGATACTTGATCAGGGCGCACGGAAGACTGACAGAACCGGCACAGGAACGTTATCGATATTCGGCGCTCAGCTGCGATTCAATCTTCAGGACGGCTTTCCACTCCTCACGACAAAAAAGCTTCACCTGCGCTCCATCATATACGAGCTGCTTTGGTTTTTGAAAGGAGATACCAACATCAAATATCTCAAGGATAACGGGGTGTCTATTTGGGACGAATGGGCAGATGAAAATGGTGAGTTGGGTCCGGTATATGGTCACCAGTGGCGTAGCTGGCCGGCTCCTGATGGACGTTCGATCGATCAGATATCGCAGGTCATTCAGCAGATCAAACAGAAGCCCGACTCACGCCGACATATCGTCACTGCGTGGAATCCTGCCGAGGTCGATAAAATGGCATTGCCGCCATGTCATGCAATGTTCCAGTTTTATGTAGCGGATGGAAAGCTTTCGTGCCAGTTGTATCAACGCAGCGCCGACTACTTCCTGGGCGTTCCCTTTAACATAGCCTCTTACGCGTTACTCACCTATATGTTTGCGCAGCAGTGTGACCTGCAACCCGGTGATTTTGTATGGACGGGTGGTGACGTACATTTATACAGCAACCACATTGAGCAGATGCAGTTGCAGCTGACGCGTGAGCCTTTCGCGCTTCCAAAGCTGAACATCAAGCGCAAGCCCGCAGATATTTTCAGCTATCAGTTCGAGGATTTTGAGATCCTGAATTATCAGGCACATCCTTCGATCAAAGCTCCCATAGCAGTTTGAGACAATGTCCCGTCTGTTGGTCTTTAATCTGGCCTTTGGTCTGGCGGTGACGATCCTGTCTTGTGCCGGTAAGCCGGACAAAAAGGAAGAAGCCGGCATTCAAAAATATTACTATCCTGACGGCTCGCTTTACATGGAGGTCGAAGTTCAGGATACCATCGCACATGGCAAGTCAATGGAATATTTCCGGAGTGGAAAGCTTTATCAGGAGTCAGTTTATGTCAGGGGTCTGAAACATGGTCCGTTCAGACGATATTATGAAGATGGAAAGCTTGCCCTGGAGTGCGATTACGATAGTGGAAGGCGTCACGGAGTTGAAAAGAAATACAGAAAGAATGGCACATTAGCCTATGAAGCGCCCTATTACCACGATCGTCCTGCAGTTGGCTTGAAAGAATATAATCCCGATGGAAAGTTATTCAGCGATTATCCATCCATAGTGATCGATGAACGTAAGGATGGCAACCGCTCATCGGTGCTGATTTCCCTCACCAAACCTCACAAAGTTGATTTTTTTGTCTGTGACCTGACGGATGGTTTATACATCGGGGAGGATTGCGTTCCAGTAAAAAGACAGGCCGATGGTATTGGATTGATAGATTACAAGAGCACCCAATCCATTGGCGATTTGGAGGTAGAATATAAACTGGCCGATATCAATATCGTTGCCAAAGTAAAGACCGATCTGGGCAACTACTTCATTTGCCAACGGAGGTACGTGTCCCGATGACTGTCTGGCCTTCACCAGGAGACCTGTCAGGGCAGAACTTTCTTTCTAAACTTGTAATATCCAAATCTTTTTCTCGACAAATTGCGTATTGAAACCTGAACTATGGCAGAGAAAAGCAGTGTTTTCGATATGATCGGGCCAGTCATGATAGGTCCTTCCAGCTCACACACGGCTGGTGTCGTGCGTATTGCCCGTGCGGCCCGGAAGTTACTGGGCGGCAAACCCGACCATGCCGAGATCATCTTTTATAATTCCTTTGCAAGGACCTACGAAGGCCACGGGAGTGACCGGGCAATCATTGCCGGCCTGCTGGACTTCAAGACCGACGATAAGCGGATCAAGGATGCCCTTGACCTCGCCAAACAGGAAGACCTGAAATACACTTTTAAATCCATCGGCAACGCGTCCGCGCTTCATCCCAACACCATCAGGCTGCAGCTCACAAGGGGCGATCAGAAGGTAGAGGTGGTTGGAGAAAGCAAGGGAGGGGGAGTCATCAACATTGCTGAGGTCAACGGTTTCAAGGCCGACTTTTCCGCGAGCCTCCATACGCTCATCATCACAGCCGCCGATGTGAAGGGCAGCGTAGCCTTTATCGCCGACGTTCTGGCGCATGACGATTGTAACATTGCCACCATGTCCGTTTCCCGTAAAGGAAAGAACGATATTGCCTGCCTCGTGATCGAGATGGATTCGGGGCTCAAGCCTGTAACATTAGAGTATCTTAAGAGTCTTAGCTGGGTAAACCAGATTATTTACATTCCTGATATTGATCGCTGATAAACTTCATGAAAAATAAAGCCTTCTACGTTCTGCTTGTGATCGCCGGCGTATGTCCAATGATGTCGCAGGCCCAGACAGAAGCTCCTGACAGTGTAAGACAATGGAGCCTCAAAGAATGTGTAGCCTATGCCCTTGGCAACAACCTGACCGTGAAACGCAGTGAGCTGCAGGTTGAGTTGAGCGAGATCAACTATACACAAAACAAGATGAATTTGTTGCCCTCGGCCAATACGAGTGCATCATACGGTTACAATTGGGGCCGCGGTCTCGATCCAGTTACGAACCAGTTCATATCTTCACAGCGAAATACGGTCAGCAGTTTCAGCGCGAATGCCTCGTGGACGCTCTTCAATGGATTCCGTATCCAGAATGGCGTGCGCCAGGGACAACGGGATGTGGCTGCTTCGGAATTTGACCTTACCAAGGCGCGGAACGACGTTTCCGTTCTCGTCACAAACGCTTTTGTAAATGTCGTATTCAATAAAGAACTCGTCGGGAATGCCCGTCTGCAACTGGAGTCGAGCAGACAGCAGCTCGATCGCACAAAAAAGCAGGTTGCTGCCGGTTCACTTCCCCGGTCCGAGGAGTTGAACCTTGAAGCCCAGGTAGCGACGAACGAACTCAACCTCATCAACCAGGAAAACGCGCTGGCGCTCTCTACGCTGCAATTGAAACAGGCGATGCAGATGCCCGCTTCCGAGCCTTTCGACGTGCAGATCCCCGAGCTCACTCCGGAGGATTTGATTCTCGATAAAGACCGGGATCAGATTTACTCGATAGCCAAAGAGCTCATGCCCGAGATCAAAAGCACCAACCTCAAGATCAAGAGCTCCGAGTTCAGCGTGCGCGCCGCGAAAGGAGGCCTTTACCCCAGGCTAAACCTGAATGGATCACTGAACACCAACTACTCGAAAAATTCAGAAGCGCAGTTTGTGCCTGATGGGGTGGAGTTGAGTGACGAGCCGATCGGTGTAGCGGAGACATCCGGAGGACAAGCACCGGTTTACACTTACCGCGCTACCGGTAATTTTGTGAACACCTACGATTTTGATAAGCAGATTAAAGACAATCTTTATAAATCTGTGGGTCTGCAGTTGATCATCCCATTGTTCAACAACTATGCAAACCGCGCTGCGTTCCAGCGTTCGGTGATCACCAATGAACAGGCGAGAATCGCGGCGAAGGAAACGGAAAACACCCTCCGCCAGAACATCGAGACGGCCTACAACGACGCGATCGCAGCAGCAAAGAGCTATCAGGCTACCCTGAAACAGGTTGAAGCACGTGACGAGGCGTTCCGCATGATGAAACAACGGCATGATATCGGTGCAGCAAACTATGTTGAATACCAGGTGGCGGAAAACAACTTATTTCAGGCCCGCTCCGATCTGGCGAGGGCCAAATACAACTTTATCTTCAGAAAGAAACTCCTGGATTTTTACCAGGGTAAACCATTAGAATACTAAATCCCTTCGAATCCAAAATGGCAAAGCAGAATAAAAAATCGAACAAGCTATTGTACTGGCTCATTGGAGCAATGATTGTCCTCATCCTTTTTGTTGTCGTGGGAAGATCGGCGGGGTGGATCGGCAAGCCGAAGGAAGTGGAGGTAGAGCTGGCTAAAGTAAAACGCACTACCATTGTCGAAAAAGTGAGCGCATCGGGAACGGTTCAGCCGGTTACCGAAGTGAAGATCGCTCCTGAGGTTTCGGGTGAGATCATCGACCTCGTTGTTGCAGAGGGCGACTCGGTAAGGAAGGGGCAAACGCTCGTAAAGATCCGTCCTGACACCTGGCAGAGTCAGCTCGAACGGGCAGAGGCGGGGTTGAGCCAGCAGCGTGCAAATCTTGAACAAACCCAGGCGTCATTGGAGCGTTCGCGCGCGACCTTCACACGCGCGGAGATGGAGTATAAGAGACAGGAAAAGCTCTGGAATGAAAAAGTTATTTCTGAAGCCGAGTGGCAGCTGGCAAAACAAAACTACGAAGTAGCGAAAAGCGACCTCGCTTCGGCGGAGCAGGCAGTCGAGGCAGGACGTTACGTGATCCGCAGTACGGAGGCTTCCCTGCGTGAGGCGCGGGAAAATTATCGCAAGACTTCGGTGGTGGCGCCTATGACGGGTATCGTGTCGAAACTCCTTGTTAAAAATGGCGAGAGGGTTGTGGGTACCGCTACGATGTCGGGTACAGAGATGCTGCGTATCGCCGATCTCAATAAAATGGAAGTGCGGGTAAACGTAAACGAGAACGACATTGTCCGCGTTTCTGTAGGAGATACTGCCCTTATAGACGTAGATGCATATTCAAGTACGAACAAACAGTTCAAAGGTATTGTGACGCTGATCGCGAACACCGCGAAGGACAAACTTTCTGCCGATGCCATCACGGAATTCGAGGTTCGCATCCTTATGCTGAGCTCTTCCTATGCCGATCTCGTAAAGGAGGGGAACCGTTTTCCTTTTCGTCCAGGTATGACTGCGAGTGTTGATATCATTACGACTAGGAAATCGGGTGCGTTATCGGTGCCACTTGCTGCCGTGACAACACGTAATCCGGAAAAAGAAGGTGAAAATAAGGAAGAGAACGGCCCGCCACGCAATCAGAATAATCAGGACAACCAGGCCCAAAAGAAGGAGGAAGACAAGGTGGTTGTTTTTGTAAACAGTGGTGGTGTTGCAAAAATGGTGGAGGTTAAAACAGGAATAAGCGACTATGACAACATCGAGATCACGTCAGGCATACCGGATAGTGCTGAGGTTGTTACCGGTCCGTTCCTGGTTGTTTCGAAAAAGCTGAAGGACGGTGATAAGATACGTCCGATGAAAAAGGAAGAAAAGAAAGACGAAGACAGTAAATAGACAAAAGGCTCCGGAAAACGGGGCCTTTTTTTATTAATATTGTCTTATAAACGATCCATATGGCACAACACCCCTGGCATGAGTTGTCTCCCGGAACCAATCCACCTTCCCACGTCAATGCGCTCATTGAAATTCCCAGGGGCTCCAAAGCAAAGTATGAGATCGATAAGGAGAGCGGCCTGATCAAGCTCGACCGCGTGATCTACGCGTCGATGTACTATCCCCTGAACTACGGTTTTATCCCGCAGACCATGGGTGAGGATCATGACCCGCTTGACATTGTGGTGCTCACGCAGGTCTCCGTGGTGCCATTATGTATTATTCCCTGCAAGGTGATCGGTGTAATGCAGATGGTAGACCGGGGAGAAGCCGACGACAAGATCATTGCAGTCGCCGATCAGGACCCGAGTGTCAGCAACTACGAAGATATTTCTGACCTGCCCCATTATCTCCGCGAGGAGCTCACTCATTTCTTCGAGAATTACAAAACACTCGAAAATAAAAAAGTCGTGATAGATCAGTTCCTTCCCAGGGAGCGTGCGCATCAGATCATTCAAAGCAGTCTTTCGTATTACAGGCAAGTCAGAGGGAAATAGCGGATATGAACGTAGGGTTTGAAGCTAAGCGACTCTTCTCCAACTTCACGGGACTTGGCAACTACAGCCGTTTTGTCGTCGGAGCGCTGAGCGCGCATTATCCGGAGGATCGTTATTTTCTCTATGCGCCTTCCGTAAAAAAACATCCCGAGGTTGATCAGATCATCGAAAAGGGGAATGTGGAAGTAGTCACGCCCTCTGGTATTTTTGCACGACCGTTGTTCTCAGCGGTATGGAGATCGTGGGGATTAACGCGTCATCAAACGGTAAAGGATCTGTCGATATTTCACGGACTGAGCCAGGAACTTCCTATGGGATTGCCGGCACATATAAAAAAAATCGTGACCGTGCACGACCTGATCTTTCTCCGCTACCCGAAATTTTATAAACAGATCGACGTTTCGATCTATACAAGAAAGGTGCGGCAGGCGTGTGACTCTGCCGATTGCATCGTAGCGATCAGTCGTCAAACCGCAGAAGACATTCAAAGCCTTATCAATGTCGGGCTGGGAAAGAAGATCAAGGTAGTTTATCAGGGAGCACATCCGAATTTCGATACTATCCGTACTGAGCAGGAGCTCGCGCGTGTTCGTTTGAAATACAATCTACCGGGTCAATTTATATTGAACGTCGGAACCATCGAGCAACGTAAGAATTTACTGGTGTTGATCCGAGCGCTTTCCTTTATTCCCGAAACGTTAAGGATGCCATTGGTGGTTATCGGTCGCAAGACGCAATATTTTCAACAGGTAGAGCAGGAGATCGCGGCGAGAAAGCTCCAGAAGCATGTGATCTTTTTGTCTGATGCGAGCTTCGCGGATTTTCCCGCCATCTATCAGCAGGCGACTGTATTTGTCTATCCGTCGTTGTTCGAAGGGTTTGGCATACCGCTCGTTGAAGCTATCAAATCCAGGGTGCCTGTGATTACCTCGACCGGTTCCTGTTTCTCGGAGGCTGGCGGACCTGCGTCGATCTATGTTCACCCGGAAAATGCGGAAGGGCTGGCACAGCAAATTGTATTGGTTTCACAAAGCGAGGAGTTGAGGAACCGTATGGTTACAGAATCACTTCGATACATCGAACAGTTCTCTCCGCCGAATATCGCTTCGAAGATGCATGCTGTGTATCAGTCGGTACTTTGACAGCATCGGGGAGATGCTCTGCCCCCTTTACGATACGAATCGAGTCTACGATCCATCTGAAATCGGGAACCCAGGTAAATCACTCTTCTATCGATCGGTAGACTTCGGCCGTCCTTTTTGCCATCTCTTCTTTGGAAAACTCGCGAAGCTTTTCTTTGGCTGATGTGGTAATTGATGTTCGTAACGCGTTGCTGCTGATCAGTCGTTTGATATTCGCGGCGAGTTGGCGGGCATCCTTGACATTTGCCAGCAAACCTGTACGCTCGTGGATTACCATCTCCGGAATGCCGCCTGCATTGGTAGCGATGACCGGAATTCCGGCAGCGAACGCGTCCAGAACTGATGTTCCGAGGCCTTCTTCCTCACTGGTGATCATAAAAATATTTAATCCGGCCAGACATTCCCGGACATCGTTCCGATAACCGGTGAAAACTATTTCGGATTCTACCTTTAATGTCTTCGCGAACTCGATCAATGATTGGCGGAGTTTGCCTTCCCCGATGATGACACCCTTTACGTCGACCTTTTCATCGATCAATAGCGAGATCGTTTTGATGAACGTAAATAGATCCTTTTCTTTTTCCAGCGCCGCGGTATTCCCGATGAGGATAGTGTCGGATGTGAGGTTGAATTCTTTGCGCAGGCGGTCATCGTTTTTAATTCCACCAAACTTTTGCAGGTCGATGCCACTGTACACCGTAATGCATCTTTCCGGGCGCTGTACGTAGGCCTGCATGATCTCCCGGATCTTATTTGAAACGCAAACAATTTTTCTGATGGCCGGATGGTTGTATTTCCATTTTGTCAGAAAGGAATTTTTCGGGATAAAGGCCACACGCCTGCTAAGGACGAGCGGCGTTGTGTTCCCCAGAGCGGCCGCGAGGACGGCGATGCCATGCGACTTGGCGCTGTGAAT
>CBHTUB010000102.1:0-14523 GCA_966095595.1 uncultured Chryseosolibacter sp.
GGTGGACATGGAATAGAATGCCGTGTTACTGGAATTGCTGAAGATGCTCCGCCCAACACACATTTCCATTTTGATGTTCTTCTCTCAAGTTTATCAGATCCATGGAGTAAGTCACAAACATGGACAGACAATACTTACTATACTTATATCTTATTGAAGGAAGGTACCGATCCGAAGGATGTTGAAAGAAAAATTCCACTTTTGGTGAAACCTTTTCTGGACCCCCAGCTCGGGTCTAACTATAGTACAAGCTATGACAGGCTAAAAGCAAATGGCAATTATTGGGATTACTATCTTCAACCGGTTACAGATATCCACCTTCATTCCAATTATGAAAGAGAAATAGAACCGAATGGAAGCATCAGAAGTATTTATATCCTCAGCATCGCAGGGGTGTTTATCCTGCTAATTGCGTGCATCAATTATGTAAATATTTCCACCGCGAAAGCTAAGGAACGCTCGAGGGAGGTAGGTGTCAAAATTGCATTAGGTTCAGGAAAAAAACTTTTGCAACTGCAGTTCTTTACCGAATCATTCATCATCACCCTGATATCATTTCTGGTAGCCGGTGTACTGGTGTCTTTTGTCGGTGGACACTTTAATTCGGTAATGGGAATTGATGCGGATATTTCAATTATCAGAAACGGTTTTTCCATTCTTCTGTTTCTTCTGCTCTTCGTAGTGGTCGTACTGTTGGGCGGGTTATATCCCGGCCTTTATTTGTCATCGCTCATCCCTATCGAGGCGTTAAAGGGAAAAGTTAAATCCAGGCATAATACGATAAGGCTTCGGAACGTACTTATTATTACACAATTTGCTGTTTCCACGGGACTGATCATAAGTGCCATACTCGTATATCAGCAGCTCAGGCTGCTGCGCGAAAAGTCCCCCGGGTTTTATAAAGAAAATATTGTTGTTATCGAGGATCCGTCGATGCGACTCCGGGGTAAAGCACAGGAGTTTATAAATGAACTGTATAAAAACCCCCAGATCGTAAGTGCAAATATCGCTTCTGACTACCCCGGGAGTGGAAACTATCTGTCGCCTATGGTAGCATCGAAAAAAGGAGAGGGTACTGATCATATCATTACGAATTTTAACGTTGGGTACGATTTTCTGAAAACTTTTGACATCCAGCTTGCTGAAGGGCGTGGATTTATCAGGGAATTGGATTCTATCAATGTAAAGCGTGTGATCCTTAACGAAGCTGCTGCAAGAGCGCTTGAACTTGAAAACCCCATCAATGACTGGATCATCACCAAAAATCTGAGCGGGTTAACAGTTCATCAAAATGAGTATGAGATTATTGGAATAGTCAAAGATTTTAATTTCGAATCCCTTCATAAAAGGATCAGGCCGATAGCACTGCACCTAACAGGGGATGGAGAATTCTTTAACATCAGAATATCAGGAGACATCAGTAATGCACTTGGGGTGATCGACCATACCTGGAAAAAAATGGCTCCCGAGGCACCACTGGAATACTCGTTTGTTGATGACCGGATAAACTCGTTGTATACTGCAGAAATTGGATTGGGCAAAGTTTTGGGGGTACTCACGATACTGACAATTGCCATTGCCTGTTCGGGACTTTATGGATTGACATTATTCATCATGGAGCGGAGGACTAAGGAAATCGGAATTCGTAAAATTCATGGCGCCTCAATAGCAGAGATTACCTTTATATTGTGCAAGGATTTCATAAAATGGATACTGGTCGCCTTCGTCATTGCGTATCCGGTAAGTTATTTCGCGATGAATACCTGGCTTGAAAATTTTGCATACCGAACAACAATATCATGGTGGCTGTTTCCACTGACTGCAGCTATCGCTTTTGCCATAGCATTGATTACCATCGGCTACCATACATTAAAGGCCGCGCGAGGTAATCCCGTTAAAGCATTGAGAGTTGAATAACGTACAATGTTTATCCATCCTTGAGTGAAACGCCAAACCCTCTCGATGCCAAATTGGGCTAGTGGCTATACCCCCAACAATTACATAAATGAAACTTGTTCCCTAACTAAATGGCCACACTTCATTAAGACAGTAGACGCAGCTTTATTTTTGAGTGATCCCTTTCCAGCTATCCGTTCTGAACGGAACCGCGGGCAAGGCTTCTGAATTGATAAGATTACATTCCGGATTATCTGCCCACGCATATCGGACTGCCTTCGGATCAGCGACGCGGTCGGAGTAGACAACTACTTCGTTCCCCTCGATGCTCGCCTTTGCCCAATGGAACTTTTTATCACTCCCCGCTATGGCGAAGCCTTTCACTTCTTTGCCGTCTTTCGTAGACAGTCCCGAACCGGTATTTGTAAAACTGATCCGGACGCGATTCCCGTTTGTTTTATATTTTTTATACAACGGACCTGATGCGACAAGGCCACGCTGCTTATACACAAGCTTATTCGCGATCAACGCCAGGCGCCTGCCGACTTCCTGTTTGTTCGATGGATGGATGTCGTTCGCGTCGCCGATGTCGATGATGCATGCCATGCCCGTGTTGGGCAGAGATAAAGTCAAAGTTTGAGCCTCGCGTAATTCCGCCCAATCGCTTTCGGACGGCTCGGGTTTTACTTTTTTGAAGTTTGCCAGCTGGACGTATAAGAACGGAAGGTCACCCTGACCCCAACGCTGTCTCCAGTCCGTTATCAACATCGGGAAGAGTTTTCTGTAGTCATAGGCTTCAAAAGTGTTCGCTTCCCCCTGATACCAGATGAATCCCGTCAGTCCATAGGGGATCAGCGGGTTGATCATCGCGTTGAACAATGGCGCCGGGAAGTAGTGATAATTAATGATCTTCGGAACTGAAGGTTCAAGACCTTCCTTATACAACCACTTTCCCGACAACGATATTCTTGAAAAACCATCGGTGATATAAAGACTGTCAGCCGGAGGATTCAAGCCGCCGCCATTCCAGAGCATGGCTATCCGAAGAGAAACGATGTTTCCTCCATTTTTCACGAGGCGCGCCGGGATAGTATAACGGTGTGTCGGATTCGCATTCCAGACAGTTTTGCAAATCTCCTCTCCATTAAAATACAACGAGTAGTTCATTTCAGGACGTCCCAGGTTGATTGACAAATTCTTGCCGCTAAAAGCCTCCGGTAGCACCACCTTTTTTCGAAACCATGCGATTCCTTCATAGGGCCCGGTGCGAAAATCACTGATCACGCCGGGCATCTCTATTTCTGTCCATTGAGTGTCATCGTAACCGGGAGCAGGGATGATCTTGTCTGCATTGTTCTGGGGATTCAATACGATTTGCCAGAAGCGAATCAGATTCAGACTGTCTTGTACGAAGTGGTTCGTCGTGAGCGTATCAGTCGCTAACGTCGCCGGT
Organism: uncultured Chryseosolibacter sp.; assembly: GCA_966095595.1. GTDB lineage: Bacteria > Bacteroidota > Bacteroidia > Cytophagales > Cyclobacteriaceae > Chryseosolibacter. The sequence continues at coordinate 3,350 of CBHTUB010000102.1, forward strand.
CGCGTAATAGGCGATGAGAGTAACATTTCCCTGCTAGTCCATGATTGTACCGGTGTTCCGCCCCACGTGCTTTGGATAATGCCGATCGGAATGTTTTGCTCTTTGTGGATTTTACGTGCGAAATAGTACGCCACTGCCGAGAACTGCTTTACGTTTATTGTGTCGCATACTTTCCATTTACCGGAAAAAATATCGGTCTGAGGTTTTAATTCCTTGTCGTGCTCAACATTGAAAAAGCGGATCTTCGGAAAGTCTGCCCGTGCGATCTCATTCCGCGCATCGTATGCCTGCTGCACTTGCCACTCCATATTCGACTGCCCCGATGCGAGCCACACGTCTCCGATGAGGACATCAGAATAACGTACGGAAGGATCCGAATTGTTATCACTATAGATCGATAGTTGGTAAGGTCCGCCTGCCTGCATAGCGGGTAGTTGCACCATCCATTTGCCATTTTGATCTGCTGTGGTATTGACGCGTACTCCTGCCAGCACTGCGGTAATGCGAACACCGGGTGAGGCTGTTCCCCATACGGGAATGGCCTTATCTCTTTGCAACACCATGTGATCGGCGAAGACCTTGGGTAGCGTCGGCTGCGCCATGACTGTATTATTCAAAAACAACAAGAAAAATGTGAATGCGGCTATTCTCAGCTTAAAATAGCCTGGACGCGATTGTCTGGTCATCTGTTTAGTGTATATGTTGGATATAATGTGTTAGCCTATGTTCTTGCCATTTTTTAGTAGTCCCTTAGCGTCGCATACACACCGTAATACTCCGTTTCGATATTATAAAACGGCTTAATTGTATAGGTTTTACCGTTGTTCCATAACTGGAAGGTTCGATTATCTTCACTTGCTGACAGACCGCTCAGAATATTTTCAAGGTCGCCCTTTAATATCAGTTCAGAAGGACTTTCGAAAGCCAGCATTATAGGGCCATAAAATAGTGCGACAACATTTTTGTCATCAGGCATTGACTTTATGTAAAAGTCGTACTGGAAAACCAATCTGATTTTGTCATGATTTTTCCATAGGCGATTCAGGCTGATGTATGAACCCGGTTTGATTTTAATACTCTGTTTCACATTGTTCAGGTAGACATCAACGTTGGAAACTCGCGACGGAACAAATAACTTCAGCGTGAATGCTGCCTTCTTTTTTGACAACAGGGTAAATTCGACTTCTTCATCTTCTGGAAAATTGCCTGTTTGCGCCAGCTCGATATTCTGTTGAGTCCACCTTACTTTTGAAGGGACGTAAAGATTCACCCATAAGGTTGAGTCATCATGGAAATAAATACCTGAGTTGAGTGCGGCAAAAGCTTCAATGGATGATCCATTGCAACAGCGATAGTCGTTATCCTTAAGAAAGGCCTTTTTGCATGGAGAGCCTAATGGCAAGTGGTACACACAGGCGCCTGTCTGTGCGCTTTGGAGCGCCAGAATAGAATTGTAAAAGGTATTCATGTAAGCGTCGGCAAACGCCGGATCTGCATTCCACGAAAAAAGAGTAGAGGTGAGTTTCTGAGTATTATGAGATACACAGGTCTCTGCAATCTCCTTCGTCATCGTGTTACTGAGTTGGTAGGGCACTCCCCAGTGTTCTGAGGTAAGCGAAGTGGGTGTTGTCACGTTGGGGCGCGGACCACTGCTCGAGCCATTGGCGTAGGCGTGCTGGCCCATCAGCATATTCCAGAAATTCACGGTAGCGTCGCGATATAAACTTTCTCCGGTTATAGAATACCGTTGAGCAAACCCATTCACGAGAACCAGATGGGTGTTGGAATGTAATCCGTTCAGGATATTTTTATTCTTTGACAGAGGCATGATAAACCAGTTTCGGTCAAATATCTTCGCAAGCATTAGGTGCTTCGGGTCTTTTGAGATCTTATATAACTTATATAAGACTTCGTTCATGGCGCCCGGTTCATTTGAAGGGTTGGCTTCCGTCGTGTACAATAATTTTTCGATGGTTTCCTCATCGAGTCGCGCCATTCGGCTACCTACATGATCGGCCATTTTTATGACCATCCCATAAGCTCTTTTATTTCCAGTGCGAACGTAGACATCCAATAGCCCCTGCATGATCTTGTGATATGTGTAATAGGGCGCCCAGACATCCCGGAATTTAGTTTCCAGTACATCAAAATCTTTTTCAGGAAATGCGCTGAGGTAGCCGTTTCCCAATGCGTTCTGACATTTGTATAACGCTTCGACGATGTAGTTCAGCCGCCGCGTGAGCAAAGTATCTTTGTATTTTTCCACCAAAGATGAGACGGCAGAAAGATAATGTCCTGTAAAGTGCCCTCGAAGACCGATAGATGGGGCCTCCCAGCCTGTCAGGGGTTCAGCATCGGAAGGTAGCCCCGCATTTACCCTGAAGTTATGCAGCAACCGGTCCGGATCAAGGGATTTTAAATACGTTGTATTCAGATCTTCCCGCTTCTTTATCCATGACTGCGTTAGCGTTACAGATGCATTTGTAAAAGGTATTGCTTTTTCAATGTATGCAGTCTCGCTGACCCTGCGGTTAGAGGAAATACGGCCAGGTAAAAGGTCGCTATCGGAGAATTTCTCCGTTACAGCCAGCTGTGCATTGACCGTATTCAAGAGCAAGACCATGAATATGAGGATGGCGACTCTCATTATTTATTATAGAGCTATCTACTGCACGTTACTACAACACTGCTTTTCATCTGTCCGCTAGTTGCATTCACAACAATTTTTCCTGGTTCTTTTTCAGCCTTCACAACGACAAGACATTTGCCCTTCCATGCTTTTCTTTGTGGCTTTGTGTAACTTTCATCACTGACCGGATTCGCGTTGCCAACACCGATGATCGTGCCAGGTCCTTCGATATTAAAATTCACAAGGTCATTGGCATTTGGATCCAGCGTGCCATTTTCATCCACCAGCTCTACTGTGATATAGGTCAAGTCATTTCTATTTGCCTTCAGAATGTTACGATCGGGTGTAAGACGGATCTCGCTGGCTTTCTTTGCTGTCGGCAACAGTACTTCAGAGGATTTTTTCTTTCCCTTGTATCCGATTGCCCTGAGTGCTCCAGGTTGATAGGGTACGTTCCATGTAGCAATAAATTTTGTCTCTCTGTTCGTTGGTTTGAGCCCAAGCGATTTTCCATTGAGGAATAATTCTACGCGATCGTAGTTTGAATAAACCTGAACCTCCATTGACTTCTGCTTATATCCCGGCCAGGTCCAACTGGGCCATACATCCTGGAAATGCCACTTGCTCCACGATGCGCGTGTGGGATTCTCTTCGAACGTTGGCCGTGGGTTTCTTACGAATATGCTCAGGGTTGGTTTGTCGTTCCAAAATGCATCGCGATAATAGGATTGTGGTCTTTTCCAGCCGCATATATCAAGGTCGCCACAATAGGCAAGTGTCCAGGGATAGTATCTTTTATTTTGCCAGAAACCTAAATAACCGATTCCAGCCTCTCCGATATAGTCGAAGGACGTCCAGACAAAATCGCCGATCACCCACGGGAGATCTTTCGCCGTCATCCAGTAATCGAAGGATTCGAGTGGAAATGATTCGGAACCGAACATGATCCGTTGGGGAACGCGCGCATGATCTGTTTCATACTTGTTTTCATTGGTACCTTCATTCCACGCCCAGTTCACACCATAGTTATATCCTGCTACATCGAGCGCAGCGAAAAAGGGATCCTTACCACGACTGATATCATTCACGGCTGCGGTCACGGGCCGCGTCGAGTCGAGCTTTCGGATATGTTCGGCCAGCATTTTCGCGACATCGACAGTTGCAGGTGCATCCATCGCCGGGATCTCGTTGCCGATGCTCCACATAATGATCGAGGGGTGATTTCTATCCCGTTTGATCATGCTCTCTATATCTCTTTTCCACCATGAATCGAAATAAAGATGGTAGTCGAATGAATTCTTGCCATCGCGCCACATGTCGAATGCTTCATCTATCACCAGCATGCCGAGCCGGTCACACGCTTCGAGAAAAGCGGGGGATGGCGGATTATGTGCGCAGCGAATGGCGTTGTAGCCACTTGCCTTGAGCAACTCAACCCGTCGTTCTTCTGCGCGGTCGAACGCCTTTGCGCCCAGCGGACCATTATCATGATGCACACATCCGCCTTTGAGCTCGATCGATTTTCCATTCAGTTGAAATCCTTTTTCCGTGCTGAAAGAGATCGACCGGATACCAAAGGGTGTCTCAACAACATCGAAAGGCTGGTCATTGACGAGCACGGTTGTTCTGGCAACGTACAGATGCGGCTGGTCCGTCGACCAGAGGAGAGGAGCGTTGATCATCACATCATATTCAAAGATCGCCGAGCCGGATTTCGGGATGGTCTTTTGCAACTCGGTCGAAGCAACTTCTTTTCCTTTCGGGTCCACCAGCGAGGTGACCACTTTAACTTCGGCTTCACGTTCGGTTTCATTTTGTACCTCGTGTTTTGCATGCACGTTTGCAGATCCCGGGTTAATGTCCGGTGTCGTGATCGCAGTACCCCAATGCGCTAAATGGGCAGGTCCCATAAACGTGAGCCATACATGCCGGTAAATTCCGGAGCCCGAATACCATCGCGTATTTTCACCTTCATTCTTCACCTTCACGGCAAGCGTATTTTTCCCGCCAATGTTCGCCACCTGGGAGATGTCGAACCAAAAGCTCGTGTAGCCATAGGGGTTGTCTCCCAATTTCTTTCCATTCAGCCAGACTTCAGCGTTCATGTATACACCGTCGAACTGAAGATGGATCTTCTTGCCAGCGGCAGAGTTGTCGATCACAAAATGTTTTCTGTACCATGCAGTCCCACCCGAAGTAAACGCAGAGCTTGTTTGTCCAATCGCACCCGGGTCGAAGGGTGATGACGTTGCAGGGTTGTCCTCGATGCTCCAGTCGTGTGGAAGGTCGATGTTCCGCCAATCGGAATCGTCAAAATCCGGGTTGGAGGCCATCTGAAATCCTCCTTTATAGAATTTCCATCCTTCATCGAACAAAATATCGTATCGCTCCGGACCTGGTTTGATCGAAATTATTTCCTGTGCGAAAACATAGGGGAAGACCAGCAAACTTGTCACCAGGGCAATGGCCGTTCGATTTAAGGTAAGCGCTATAAGTGATTTGGGTGCAATAAAAAGCGTCTGTGTCATTCTATCCGTTTCTTATTAGTGAACTGGCGAAATTAGGTTTTGTTATGGCACCAGTGGGTATGGAACAATCCAGAAAAGGGATATGAAATCGATACTCATGCTATTTTTTGCATCCGATGGCCGGTTGGCGGGTTTGCCTGAAAATTGCGGCGGCGTTATGCGCCTCTTACAAATAGCCGGACATGACGACGTGCCATGTTGTCCTGTATTCGCACTCCGGTTCGACGGTCTGAAAAACGTTATCCAATCTCCCGGATAGTTTATTTGTAGAAAATTTATACTCCTTTTTTGGGCTTTTCCGTCGACAGTAGACGCGATAACCCCTGCTTTTAGACATCTGATACCTGTGAGGGACTCTACCTTTAGCCGGGGAGAATACTGGAAAGTTTAAGCCAGGGCGCATAAGATATTCTGGTAAAAGACGCGAGATATGAATCTGAAAAATTATAACCGTCATCATAAATTTCTGGTAGCGGTGGATTGTATCATATTGGGTTTTGATGGGACACAGTTGAGCGTGCTCCTGATCAAAAGAGGTTTTACGCCGGAAAAAGGCAAGTGGTCACTGATGGGTGGTTTTATCGAAGAAAACGAAGATGCCGATGAAGCCGCTGGAAGGGTCTTGTATCAGCTTACCGGGATGCACAATATCTACATGGAGCAACTTTACATTTTCAGCGATGTGAACCGCGATCCGGCAGAGCGGGTAACTTCGATTGCCTACTATGCGCTGGTCAACATCGCTGAGTGCTCTGAACAATGCGAAATCGACTATGAGGCCAGGTGGTTTCCGCTGTCAAAAATGCCGCGTCTGATCTTCGATCATAAGAAAATGGTATTGAAAGCAAAGGAACGATTGCGTCAGAAAATAACCAGTCAGCCGATAGCTTTTGAATTGCTTCCTCAGAAGTTTACGCTGTCTCAATTGAAAAACCTGTACGCAGCCATTTACGAAATACCCATCGACAGAAGTAACTTTATCAAGAGAATGCTTTCATTCGGTGTGCTGGATAAGTTGGATGAAAAAGATAAGGGCGCATCAAAGAGGGGTGCCTTTTACTATGAGTTCGATCGCAGGAAATATCGGAAAGTTCAGGGCCATGGTATAAAGTTTAACTTCAGGATATTGAAGACTAAAAAAAAATAAGCATAGACTTGTTTCGGTTTCCCGGGAATCGTATTTACAACAACATCACTTACAACGACTTAACTATACGCGTATCCGGCCTTGGAAGTGGCACGGGTTCTGTACTTGCATTATGAAGCTATCTCTATCAATACTCGTTACTTTTATTTCGTTCACTGCTTACCCTCAGGCCAGGACACTGACGTCACCCAATCAGAAGATCAGGATAGATCTGTTGAGCACAGAAAATTCCAACGGAAGCTCATGGTATCTGAAGCTAGGTCGTTCAGAGAACGGAAAAATATCCGAAGTCATCGACCGCATCGACCTGGGTCTATCCCGCAATGATCAGGTTTTCTCAGATAACCTGACGCTTCTGAAGGCAGGAAAACCGGAATTGATTAAAGAAGAGTACACCGCTATCCACGGGAAACGGTCTAAACGTAGTAACGCGGCAACCGAAGCTATTTTTTATTTCGAAACTCCTCTAAAGTCAAAAATGAACATCGTCCTGCGTGCCTACAACGATGGAATTACATTTCGATACGAGTTCCCCGAAGCAAAAGGCTCATATATTGTAAACGATGAGCTCACTTCGTACTCAATCACCAAGACCAACCGACGCTGGATGGAGAAATGGAACACGCCCAATGAGAGTATTTACCTCGAGATGAAAGGTGAGAAGGTGCAGAATGGCGAATGGTGTTATCCCGCCCTGGTCCAGTCCAATGACAGCTCATGCTGGTTCCTGCTGCATGAAGCGGATGTAGACAGGAATTATTGCGGAACGAAGCTCAGCAACATAACCGATCCAACCAGATACAAGCTCACATTTCCAAGTTCCTGGGATGGCAGGGGAACAGGAGAGTCCAATCCTAAGATCCAGCTTCCATGGAAGTCGCCGTGGCGGGTTGTTATCATCGGCGGACTTGGCGATATCGTGGAGTCGACCCTGGTGGATGACGTGTCGACACCTTCGAAGCTACAAAGCACAGAATGGATAAAGCCGGGACTGGTCTCGTGGAACTACTGGTCGAATAATCATGGTACAAAGGATTATCAGGTTGTTTGCCAGTTCGCCGACTTGGCCGCCCGGATGGGATGGACGTACACTTTACTGGACTGGGAGTGGGACACGATGAGCAATGGCGGCGATCTCAACGATGCTGTTAACTACATACACTCGAGAGGAATAAAGCCACTGATGTGGTACAACTCGGGAGGAATCCACACGTGGTGTGAGGCGACACCGAAGGACCGGATGCTGACACACGAAAATAGAATGACCGAATTTGCAAAGCTTCAGAAAATGGGAATTGCAGGTGTGAAAGTGGATTTTTTTGAAAGCGAGAAACAAGACATGATCAGGTACTATCTGGATATTCTCGACGACGCAGCCAAATTCAAAATGCTCGTATACTTCCACGGTTGTATCGTTCCGAGAGGGTGGGCGCGCACTTATCCGCATCTCATGACCCATGAAGCAGTAAAGGGAGCTGAGTGGTACAATAACATTCCCGATTTCACCATGGAAGCACCTCAGCATAATTCCATATTGCCATTTACACGAAACGTCGTCGGTTCGATGGACTATACTCCAGTGACGTTCACAAATTCCCAATATCCCCACATCACGTCTTACGGACACGAGCTCGCTCTTGGCATCTTGTTCGAATCGGCCCTTCAGCATCTGGCGGATCGGCCGGATGGTTACGATCAATTACCGGACGCACCGAAAACATTTCTGAAAGGGTTACCCACCGCATGGGATGATATCCGGTTTGTAAGCGGATACCCGGGAAGAGACGTAACGCTCGCGCGAAAAAAAGGCGAAGACTGGTATATCGCTGGCATCAATGCAGAACTGAAGGAAAAGCAGCAAAGTATCTCCTTTGATTTTCTGCCCGATGGAAAGTATTACAAGCTCGCATTGATCACAGACGGCGGTCACGACAAAGATTTTGCAACCCGGTATCTGGTGGTGGGGAAGAAGAGTAAGGTGGATGTGAAGCTCCTTCGCCGTGGTGGTTTTGCGGGATCTTTAAAGCCAATTCAATAAACGGCCTTAACATCGTTACCGCAGGCGATCATACTTTCAATCCATCACCTGGTGGTTTTGTGCGCTGACAGCAGATATTTTGTATCCCTGCGTTTTTTTTGACCGCTGCTACCAGGCCTCAACTATTGCGCTTCATTCATAATAAAATTTAACAGAGTTTATTCGTCGGTCGTTACCTGGCTTCATGGCGGGTTATTCTCTCCGCCGCGGGTTAAGGAGACAAAACTGAGAGAGCGAGATAGCATGACACGGAAAACAAGTGCTGGCTTTTGGATCTGAGACGGGCGAAAATTTTGAGGACATACCGCACGACACGTTATACCTTCAACTTATCATGGCTTTTGTAAATACTTTTACAAGCCGCCCCGCAATACCCGGTGCGTTGTGTTCGTTTAATCTGAGCGACACTATTCCAGCGTCCATAAGGTTAAAAAAAATCGGAGAATGTTCTGTAAACAACGGATTGTTCTTACCACGCTTCTTATCATTTCAACTGCGTTGAGCGCGTGGGGCACGCACCTGAGGGCGGGGCAGATCACCGCCAGGCGGCTTGACTGTAGTGAGCGCACGTTCCTCATAAAAATCGTAGTTTATACCAATGACTACCGGACAACTGCATTGTTCGGCGGTGATGATGACATACTCGATTTTGGAGATGGCAGCGATCCCGATCATGATGGCCGGCCGGGAATATTGGTTCCTCCGCAGCGGAATATCCCCCGTCCGGATCTAGGTGAACATGTGGCAATGGCGACGTTTGAAATAGAGTGGAATTACGCGGGTGAATCGACGTACATCATCAGCTATAGCGAGCCTTTTCGAAATGAAGGCGTAGTCAACATGGATGGCTCCGGAGCAACACGCTTTTATCTCGAAACGCAGATCACCCTCGATCCGTATTTTGGCTGTAACAAGAATACCCCTTTTTTGGATGTTGAACCGATCGATGTTGGATGTACACATGTTGCCTGGTCACACAATCCAGGCGCAGCCGATCTTGATGAAGGAGACAGCTTGTCGTATGAACTGGCCGTTCCATTCAGGGAGCGCAATACAACAGTCGTAAACTATCACGCGCCAAATGACGCTTCGTTTTATAGTGACTTTACACACGGTGATGAAACCGGAACAAAGCCACCGATCTTTGATATCGACATGGAACATGGAACGATCAGCTGGGATGCTCCGGGCGCTGCAGGTGAATACAACATAGCCTTTTTTATAAAGGAGTGGCGAAAAATCGACGGCAAGTGGGAACCGATGGGTTTTGTTCGGAGAGACATGCAGATCATTATCGAAGACTGTGAGAATAAACGGCCCGATCTTATCGTTCCCGAAGATATCTGTGTAGTCGCAGGGACGACCGTGAAGAAAACCATCTTCGGCATCGATCCCGATAATGACGATGTCAGGATCGAAGCTTTTTCCGCGATCCTGGAAAAGGCATTTCCTTCGCATGCTACTGCAAGCATTGATAGTAACGATCCCGATGCTCCGAATGGTTTTCAGCCTTCCGTACCTCCTGCTGAACTTTTCTTCGAATGGAAAACGGAATGTAGTCATGTAAAGGATCAGGCATATCAGGTCGTATTCAGGATCACGGACGATCCGCCCGCCGGCCCACGCCTGGTGACATACAAGACCTGGAGAATTAAGGTAGTAGGCCCGCCACCGGTATTGCAAACTGCGACAGCCTTGCCCGACGAATCAGCACAAATAACATGGCAGGAATATGTCTGCGAGAATGCCGGGACGATGCAGATCTGGAGACGGGTGGACCATTCCGACTATGATCTCGACTCATGCATCACCGGCATGCCGCCCCATCTCGGATACGAGCTCATCGCCGAGCGTGACCTTGAGGATCCGGACGGCGTTCCTGATTCTTTCATCGATACCAACAGTGGAGAGGGACTATCCGGAGGTGCCGTTTATTGTTATCGTATCGTCGCCCGGTTCCCGCTTCCAAAGGGCGGAGAGAGCTATGTCTCAAATGAGGTGTGTGTCGAAATTCCGGCGGATGAACCGGTCATTACCCATGTGACCATAAATGACACGCACGATTCCCAGGGGAAAATAAAAATAAAATGGACACGTCCGTTTGACCTGGATACAACGATAGTGAGGTTACCCTATACTTATACAGTTTACAGAAGCGAAGGATTCACACGATCGAATCCTCAATTCGTCACAACGGTGACAAGTAAGGCAGATACCGCTGCCATCATCGACACCGGGCTGAACACGACGGATCTGATTTATAATTATCAGGTGCTGGCTACAGACAAGTTCGGAAATCTGATCGACACCTCAGCAGTGGCGTCTTCCGTGAGGCTGGAAGCTCAGTCACGGCTGAATAAGATCGAGTTGACCTGGAAGGCAGAGGTGCCCTGGTCGATCCGGGTGCGGGACCTCAAACATAAGATCTCACGGATAGAGGTAGAAGAAGATGATTTACCGGTGACATTCGAAGACTTTGAAGCTTCCACGTCAACGCTGTTTCAAACGGAGATCGAAGTCACATCCGGGGGACTGCATTTCCTGGATGAAGGTCCGCTCGAAACAGAGAAACGCTACTGTTATGTTGTCGAGACGTTGGGTACCTATGGTAATGACGATCCCATCATCGCGTCGCTCGAGCCGCTCCATAATTTTTCCCAGATCATTTGTGCGCAGCCTGGCGATTCAATTCCGCCCTGTAAACCCGGACCGCCGGAGCTGGAAGCCTATGATTGCAATGATCCATTGGACCCACGGGTTGCCTGTAACGCCAACCAGTTCAAGACTAACCTTACATGGAAAGATCCCGACTGCGGAGCAAACGATATTGCC
>CBHTUB010000103.1:0-14501 GCA_966095595.1 uncultured Chryseosolibacter sp.
TGTCGGTGACACGACAAGATCGCCAGGCAGATTTTGCTGGTCAGGTATCGTTAATGCGTAATCTGTAAAACATTTGCTGATATCATCGAGAATGCGGAATGTATAAAGCCGTGGTTCAAAGCCGTTGATCAATCCTGTGCTTTGACCCGATAAACCGTTTCCGATCTGATTGCCTGGAGAAGGATTCAAGGCAAACCCCGAAGGCAGAGGACTGATATTTGACAGGTAATAATCCTTCGGCTGAGCGTCGCCGGTCTGGGTCGTTACCGTCAGATTCACTTTTCCATCCGCAATCAATGTCAGGTCGCAGGATGTATTGGCAACAACTTGCGCAACGCTCACCTTCGGATCCTTCACGATCTTCTGAATGGTTTCCTGATGAAGCAATGGACATGGCCTGTTCAGTGCGTCATTATCGTATACCTGAACGAGATAATCGCCTTCGGCCAGTGAATTGACCGAAAGTGTCAGCACGCCACAATCAGGATCTGCGCCGTCCGTTAATCCATCTCCGTCGTTGTCGATCCCATCAAAGCATATTTCACCTTTGATGACATTTGCCGCAACGGGAGAGTTTCCGGAATAAAACAGGATTGAATAACCGCTCGCGTTCACCGGACCTGGCGTAACGTCAACCGAAAGCGAACCGTTTGGCCCGACACAGTGTGAATTATCCGTCCTGTCTACATCGATGGTAGGAACATCGGCAAAAGGCACGTTTGCCACAAAATAGCTGCCGCATCCTGTGGCCTGATCTCTTACGACAACCGTATAGTTACCGGTTGTGATTGTTGTTACGGGTGGTGTTGCCGACACGCCGAGGTCTTGTGTTGAGGCGATCACAGGAACGGAGAAGGACGGAGGATTCGTGATGAAATCAATATCCGTATTGTCCGGTGTTCCATTATACCATTGGTAATTATAAGAGCCTGTTCCTCCCGTGACGGTAATATCCGCCCCGCCATTTGCATCGCCACAAGTTGTAGCAGGCGATGTACCCGTGATCGTGATCGTGTAGGTCCCCCGGTTGTCAGGTACTGCATCGGTAAAAGGATCCGAAGGGCACCCGGTCATATTGTTGACGACAACTGCGCTTACATAGCCCGGTCTCAGATTACTGTACGGGCTCAGGTCGGTTCTCACCGGAATGGTTGGTGCACTCACGATGGATGCAGCACTCGACGGAGGAGTACCATTGTTATCCGTAAACACATAGTAGATCGAGAAGTTGGTTGATGCGCCGGTAACCGCAGGTGTTACTGACCCATCAGGACTATTGCAGTTCGTAACCGGTGTGATGGAGTTGAAGGTGATCGCCGGAAACGAAATGGTCTCCGGTACGAATTCCGATCGGACAGAGGCACACCCTGTAATGGTGTTGGTGACTCGTACGGTATAGTCACCACTTGCCAGGTCGTCGATCTGATTCGCAGGATCTCCGCCATCGACGATCAACGCTGACGTCGTACCGACACCCGAGAACCATTCGAAGCTGCGATCGGTCGTTGAGCCTCCATCGGTGGCAACCATCATTCCATTCGGCGTTGCTGCGATACATGAGGTCTGATCGGTGACCATGAGGTTGATCGAGGGATAAACAACATCGTTCAAAATAACTTCGGTATCGATTGACGATTTGCAACCGGTCACATTATTGATCACATAGGCGTCGTACGAACCGGGCTGCAGTTTTGTAAAGTTTTCATCGTGTGTACCGGTAGCGACTGAAGGCGCTACGCCATTGCTCCAATTTACCGTGTAATCCGTTCCGGAATTGGATACGGAGGCCAGCAATTCGCCATCGGGATCGATAGCTGGAAAGTCACAAATGGTATTGTTACGCACGACAGAAAGTGAAATGGCAGGCGTCACCTTGCCATCCGGAACGTTGATCACCTTTGTGTTCGTGCATCCGTCAGTGAGATTGGTGACGAGCACGGTGTAGTTACTTGTAAGTCCTCCGGCGATGTCGTTGCCCAGCAGTGTGCTCGTTTTTCCCGCAAGAAGTTGTGCGGGGTCTGCAAGACTTCCGTTATACCATTGATAGGTATATGCTCCGAGGGGAGCCGTTACCGCAGCAGAGCCGTTATCCGCCACGGGAGCACAATTCGTCGAAGGTGTAACACTGGTTGTGATCATCGGAATTGTGGTATCATCAAGAACTTCAACGATCTCGATTTCCGAAGTACATCCGAGGTCCACTACGGTTGCCCGGACGCCATATTTTGCATTGTCAAGTTTGCCCAGTAACGCGCTGGCTGCACCTGCGATGGTACCGGTAACTGCGCCGGACGTATAGTCAACGTCAAACCACTCGTAGGTCACAGTGCTTGTTCCCGAGTTCGGATGATTGACTGCTGTCACCTCTATGCTGCCGTTGAAGTCAGCAGGGCCGCCTGCAAATACAGCGCATATGGTGTTGGGTGATACCTGCCAATCCAGTGTTGGCTTCTCGCTGTTATCGGCAACCTGGCCGGAGCCTGTATTCGTACACCCATTATCTGTATTTGTCACCAGCACCTGATACTCGCTGGGGGCATTTGCAGGACCACCTACCTTGATGAGGGTCTGTTGGTCTGCATGGTTTAGGGCTACGTTTACAGGAGCTGCAGGCGCAACTGAAGTCCAGACGTAGGTGAAGTTAGAGCCACCGTTGGTGATCACGGCTGTCAGGCTACCATCTGGTGTAAGGGAAGGATCGCACGTATGTGAGGCAATCGGATCAAATGATATCGCGGGGTACACGCGTCCGTCCTGTACCTGTCCGGTGATCGGCAGGGACCCGCAACCGGTGACGTTGTTAAAAGCTTCGACGGTATAAAACCCGATATCAAGATTGCCGAGCTGTGTCGTCGTGGAAGTCGTGTTTTCATTTGCCGGGTCATTGGTATTTCCATTGTACCAGGTAAATGTATAGTCATTGATGGAGCCGACGAGATTATTGACGGTAACTTCAACGGAGCCGTCGAATGCTGATGCGGGACTGCAGATCGTATTGGGCGAGCCGTTGACGAACGCTACAACGGGGCTTTCGCTTTCATCGGCCACAAATTGAATGGCAGCCTTTTCGCATCCCGTCTTTGTATTGGTCACAAGTACTGTGTATGGGTTCGGCGCGCCTACAGGCCCTCCGAGATGAATAGCCTGGGGTTGATTGCCGTTGTTGGCCGCAGCCGACAGCTCGTTTCCTGGCACCACTGCGTTGCCACTATACCATTGATACGAGAAAATGTCCCCGGCCAGCGCATTTGTAACGCTGACGGTAGCTGTCCCGTCAGGCACCAGCGAAGCATCACAGTTGTTCGATCCCGAAGAGATAGTCTGAAGCGCAGGTAATTTTGTTTGCTTCAGGATCGGCTCGGTGTCGGGATCGGAAGTGCAGAGCACATCGAGCTTTTGTACAGTAACGGAATACGCGCTGCCATCCAGTTGATTGGATAGCACGGGATTCGTGTTATCCGTCACGGCGATAACGTTGCCGAGAGGATCTTTCCAGGTGAAAAGGTAATTGTTGTCCGGTAGCGTTACCGGGTTACCGTCAAACGTTACCTTGGCCTGAAGCGAACCGTTTGGTGTAAGGGAAGCCTTTGCAGGATCGCAGATGGTATTCGGTGTAAGTTGTGACAGGGCAACAACAGGCTTGATGATCTGTTCGGTGATCACCTCGTCTTCGATCACGGAGCAGTTGAATGCGTTCGTAACTTTTACAGTATACACAATTCCACCACCGGCAACGTTGTTCACGGTCTTTCCATTTACATCCGAAACGGTTGTGACCAGGCTGTCGGGTAGCGTGTTTGCCCCCTTGAACCATTGGAATGTATAACCTGCCGGATCTTGTGCTACGCCCGAGATGAGGACATTTGCCGTCATTGAGCCATTCGGCTGATCAGGATCGCAGGATGTCTGCTGATTGAGTGTTTGTATCTGTACAGTTTCAGGGATTGTAGTTCCACCAATTTGTACAACGTCGCCCGAAGAAATACAACCTGATGCCGTGTTTTCTGCTTCCACGATATACGCGCCCGCGGGCAGTCCCGTGCGGGTGGGGCCGGTTCCATGAGAGGCAGCGATCACGCTTTCCTTTGTCGAGGTTGCCGTGTTGTAATTGTACCAGTGAAATGTATAGTTGTTCGGATCCTGAATGGTGCCCGACACCAAAGCATTCGCCGTCACAGACCCACTGTTGGGGTTGGCGCAATCCAGAGCATTGGAAACAAGGAGGCCATCAACGTCCGGGGTAATGGGACCTGTGATGCTGAACTGAGTGTTTTCAGAACACGCATTTTTGGAGACGCGCACGAGGTAGTTTCCGGCTGCAAGGTTATTTGCTACCGGGCCGGTTATTCCCAAAGGGCTTAGCGATATGTCGAACCACGCGATGTCATAGCCCGTCGATCCACCCTGGATGATCGCTTCCGCTTTGCCATTTAAGGGCGAACATTGCGTCTGTTGTGAGAGGACGTTCACAGTCACGGCGGGAATACTTGTTGTCGAGTCATTGACAACGACTTGCGTAGTATCGGAATTACAGTTGGCCGTCCTGTGACGCGCATAAACGGTATAGGTATTCGTGGCCAGTCCCGTGTAGATGGCTCCCGTGAAGTCTGCCGAGGCAATTGGTTTGGCGACTGTTCCGATCGACCAGTAGAAATCGTAGTCGGTGGTATTCTTCGTTCCGTTGACCGGTACATATGCACTGGCGAAACCGTTATCGCCGGAGCCGCATGATTCGTTTGCTTTTGCCGTCGCAGCGATGGAAACCGGGATCGGATTGATCTTCGCTGATCGGATATTGTCGTAATCGCACTCGTAAAACGAAGTGTTCGGCAAGGTGATCGGAGTGGGTATTGACGTCCCCGCATCATTCAGAACGACATACACGGAGTCAGAGCCGATGCCGGGTATGAGCTGATCTGCTATTGAAACGATATCTCCCTTTTCCAGCTCTGTCACGGAAGTGACGATGGTTGCGAGTTTCGTTGCGCCGGCCTTCAGCGGGTTGGAAGTGTAAAAGCTTATTGGTATGTCACCCGTTATGGCAACGTCTCCCTTATTGGTGAGCTTAAAGCTGACTTTGAAATCCACCTCGGGACAAGTGGGAGGGACGATAGTCGGATCCTCCTCGAAGGCAATATCGGGCGAGGCATAGGTTGGACATCCTTCCGAGTTGAGGTATGGCGCCTGGTTGAGAAACTTGTTCAAAGGTCTGTTTGGTCCCTGCGTACAGCTTCCCGTCGAGAAGATCAGCTGGTGTTTCTGCAGAACCTTCGGAATGGTCAGGTCGTCATTCACGTTCACGACAAAGTAGCCATGTTGATTCCATACGCGACGTGCCGGAACCCAGGGCTCAGCCGCCGATTTGAAGACCCGGATATGCGAATATCTCGAGTATCCTAGATTGTTGAAGTTCGCCGCAGCATTGGTGTCGTTGTAACCACAAGTCACGCAAAGTTCTGTCGAGCCATCGGCATCGACGTCCGCCACGATGGGATATTCGCGGTTCGTGCGCGAGATACAGGATTGCTGACTGTAGATGGAGCCGTCGGTACCTTCAATGATGTAGAGGTATCGTTCATCGCGATATACGATCTCGGCTTTGCCGTCGCCGTTGAAGTCAAACAACGTACACCCCGTGTGTCCGGAAGTCTCTTCATTGATATTGACCCGCCAGAAAAGATTGAAGTTCTCATCGAGTGCATACAGGAACCGGCCTGAAACAAAGGATGCGTTCATGTATCCGTCACCGTCCAGGTCTGCAACGTTTAGCCTGCCAGTGCCATTGACCCAACCATTGGCGTAATTCGAGCCCAGTCCCGGCTGGAAATCGCCATAGGTCTTGATCGTGTCGTTCTTGACATCCCAGAAGAACAAAGTGGTATTTTTTCCATTTGCCTCGCTGGATCCGGAGGCGAGGACATCCAGATATCCATCGAGGTTGTAATCGGCTATACTTGTTGCGTTATATTCGTGTCGTACATAGTACTCGCTTCGGTTCCTAAGCAATGTCAGCGAGCCGGCGTCTGCGGTACGTGCTCCAAGATTCACCTGATATATATTGAGACCAAGGACGAGCTCGAGTTTTTCGTCGCCCAAAAGATCTGCAGCTACGGGTCCGCCATTGATGCGTGTATAAATGGGTGCAGAGGTTTTGATGATCCTTGTGCCCGTTTTTGCGTCGAAGATCTCGTCTTTGGCATAGATCTCCTCCTGTCCGTCACCGTCAAAATCGGCAATCCCGAAATTGATGGGGTCATTGGGAAGCTTGCTGGCAGTTTGCCATAGGAAATTAAGCTGGCAATCATAGGCGATCAGGTACACGCCATCGTTTGCCGAGCCTGTATAGTTCTGGTAGCCTATGAAATATATTTCCCCGCAATTGTCATTATCGATGTTTGCAATGGCGATCTCCCAATACGGCTCGAACGACACCGTAGCCTCTTTCTTGATCGAACCGTCGTTACCATTTAAGATAAACAGCTTTTTGGTGTAACGATTCATCGTCACTATTTCGGGCATGCCATCCCTGTCAAGATCTCCGACAACCATCCTCGAGAGATGGTTCGTGGTCTCGTCGGGTGATGAAAAGTCGAGCGACATGGTGAATTTCGGGAAGGAGGCTGGTGGTACCTCACAGGCTGCGTCATTTCCGAGAAAGCCGTCGCAGATGGTCTGGTTGGCGCAACTCCCGTCATAGCAGTCGATAAAGCCATCGTGGTCGTCGTCGATGCCGTTGTTACAAATTTCCTGTGCAAAGCCCGCGAATGTGAATAGACAAAAAATTAAGGCAAAGTGATACCGTATCATACAGTGTTTTATGTACAATTTTAAAATCGTCCTGGTTAACCATTACCAAGTCGATGGGTTTAGGTGTCGCATATCAAGATGATAGTCCCTTTTTGAATTACTCTCTCACTTTATTGAGACGGGTCCGCCTTCCGGTCTTTGATGGGGTTGAGAGAAGGGATAATTTGAGATTAAAGTTTCAAAAAAAAACCGAACTTTAGAACTTTAGACGACAATATATTTCTATTAAAAGATGAAAAAAATATTGCTTTCCATTTGCGTAATATTTCCCGCCACGCTATTCGGCCAGGTGTTGATAGGGCCGTCGATCGGCGGACAACTCAATTGGATAAGTTTTGACGACAGTGGATACAAGGATAAGTACCCTACAACGGGGACCATAGGGTACCAGGCGGGTGCAAGCGTGTCGTTTCGAATGGTAAAAAAGGTATTCCTTCAGACTTCTGTTCAATATGGCCAGCGGAAAAAGAAATATTCGTCCAAAGAGGATCCGATGTTTTCCAACGAGGTGCGCTACAACTATATCGACATCCCCATTCTCTTTACGAAGGAATTCAGGATGACCGTAGGAAAGAACAAGCACTATAATATTTATGGCGGTATCGGTCCGCTGGTGAGCTATTGGCTTGGCGGAAAAGGCAGGATCGCGGGCAGCGAGTTGAATGAGAACGGCATCAATCCCCCGAATTACGATTTGAACTATAAGATTGTTTTCGGAAAATCGGACGAGAACGTTGCGCAGGACGAGCTGAACGTGAAAAATGCCAACAGGGTACAACTTGGCCTGATCTTCTCCGGGGGCCTCGTATTCGAGCCTGCAAACTTTAATAAGTTCATTTTTACTCTCGACTACCGCCTTGGACATAGTTTCTTCAGCAAGGATACCGATGGCCAGTTTGGATTGCCAGGAGTGCTTTTCTATGAAGAAGAGTTGCAAAGCAGATTTCAGGGAATAGGGTGCTCGTTGCATTATTTTATCGACCTCAAAACCGAAGACAGAAAGAAGGGCAAGAGTACCAGCAAGATCAAAAAAGCGAAGAATTAAATTATCCCTCAATGGGATTTAAAATCCAACGGGCCAAAGAAGGCTCAATGGCCATATGTATTCCGGCAACCACAAACTCTGAAAAAAAATAGCCCCATGAAAGTGTCAGCTTTTCTCCTCTCACTCATGTTCTCCATACCGTTGTGCGCCCAGTCCGTTAAAAACATCACCCCTGTGGCCAAACCTGAGGACGTCGGACTTTCTGCCGAGCGGCTTGCGCGGATTGACAGAATGGTGGAAGACTACATCAATGAGAAAACAGTGCCTGGCGCTGTCGCCCTGATCGTAAGGAACGGAAAGATCGCTTACTACAAGGCGTGGGGCTCCTCGAATCTGGCGAACAATACAGCACTGAGGAAAGACGATATTTTCCGCATCGCGTCAATGACGAAGGCGATCACCAGCCTTGCCGTGATGATGTTGTATGAGGAAGGAAAATTCCTTCTCGATGACCGCATCTCTACGTACATCCCCGACTTTAAAAATCCCGTTGTGCTAAAGGACTTCAATGCGAAAGATACGACCTTCACAACGGAGCCTGCCCGGCAGGAAATTACCATCCGCCATTTGTTGACGCACTCTTCAGGTATCGATTATCCGTACATCGGTAATGATGCACATAAGGCGATCTATGCCAAACATCACATATCGCCAGGGCTTGGCAACACAACGACAAAGCTCTCTGATGAGATCCGGCTGCTTGCAAAACTTCCGCTGGCACATCACCCCGGGGAAAAGTGGACATATGGATTGAATAGCGATGTTCTCGGTTATCTCGTCGAAGTGATTTCAGGCATCCCGTTCGATCAGTTCCTTCAAACCAGGATCTTCGATAAGCTTGGAATGGGGGATACCTACTTCGCATTGCCTAGAGAAAAACAGAGTCGTCTCGTAGCGTTGCACGAAGGTGGCGCCGACGGAAAAGTTAAGGTTGTCACAGGCAACCCGTTTGGCCTCAATCCTGATTACCCGAAGTTTCCTACACGGTACCCCTCGGGTGGAGGTGGACTCTCATCGACCGTTGAAGATTATGCGAAGTTTCTGCAATTGTACCTCAATAAGGGTGAGTACAACGGCACGCGGTTGTTGAGCCGAAAAACCGTTGAGCTGATATTGACTGATCAGCTTCATGCCCCCATAGAGCAGGAGTTCGGCCTTGGCTTCGGGCTTGAAACCGAAAAGAACGATCGTGAATCGCCTGCGAGCGTCGGATCATTTTCGTGGGGAGGTGCCTTCAATACGCATTATTGGGCTGACCCAAAGGAAAATCTAATAGGAATTTTCTATACCAATATTTTTAATACACCCCATTGGAGCATCGGTGAGAAGTTCAAGAATCTGACGTATCAGAGTATTGTAGATTAAATGTGGTTTGACGCGGCGATACCCGGTCAAGCCTGTGGGTGCGTTTACCAGGATGATCAGCATGCGCGGGATAGTTCACGCTATATTTCCAGACAAAACCTCATCTTTTCTCTGGGGACAGCCTCCATTTTTTTATAAAATTGGATTGCATCGTAATTGGCGGCAGGCGTTTGCCATTGTATGTTTATGCATCCGAGCTTTCGCGATTCTGCGACGATCACATCGACCATCATTCGGCCAAAACCTTTTCCTCTTGCCTGTTGAATCAGGTACAAACAATCCATGTGCATATAAAAAGCGCAGTCCCAGGTCGAAAACTCGGGCCGGTAGGTTGCGTAACCGCTGATCTTGCCTGACACAATGAGAACAATACAATGTATATGTCCGTCTTCGAAAAGACATTGACGAAGCTTGTCAGCTTTCCCTTCAACGGAATACGACGCACCCTCAAAAGCAGCGTGTGCGTCGCATAGGGCCACAATCTCTCCGATGTCCTCTGGCCTCGCACACCGAATCTCGCAATCCCGAGCGCTCACAGCTTGATCTCCTCCTTCAAAAACTTTATAAAATAGTCGTAATATTCCGGCCGATCTTCATTCCTGAGCACCGCTGCGAATTGCTGTCGAAACAAACCGCCAGAGGTGACCCTTACGGTTTTCAGATTCGAATGGGGCAGGTGTGGCTTGAGTGCCCACTTTGCCATGACCATCACGCCCATGTCGGCCTTGACCATTTCGACGGACGCCTCGGTGAGAGGAAGTATGGTCAGATTGCCCGGCTGCACTGCGGCAGGAGCAAGGACGCGTTGGTACACGGTTACGGTCTCGAGTGGTTCCGAGTGGATGATGAGGTTTTCGTTTTTGAAATCATCGGCGTCAATAAAATCACGTGCTGCCCAGGGATGGGTTTCCGATACCAGCGCCACCATCTCATCCTGAAAAAGATCGACATACTCAACCTTGTCGTTGTTGACAGGGTCGCTGGTGATGGCAAGGTCGATCTCTCCCTGCAGTAATTTTTGTATAGGCTTGTGCGTGGCTTCGAACATGATCCTCACGTTGATGTTCGGGAATTCCGTGTTGAATTTTTTAAGCACGCCCGGAAGCCAGTGATAGCTGGTATAGCATTCTGTACTGAGGCGGATGTTTCCTGTTTCCCCCTGGATCATCTGCTTCACTTCCTTTTCAATCCGATCCATCTCATCCAGTACCGTGTTTGCCGTGACAAGGACCTTTTCGCCGACCTCAGTGAGAATCAGTTTTTTATTGATGCGATGGAATATTTTGGCTCCCAGCTGGAGCTCTGCCTCGCGGAGCTGATGGCTCAGCGCACTGGGTGTGAGGTGAAGCTTATCGATGGCATTTGCAATACTGCCCTCGGTGACAATGGCTCTCACCAGTCTCAAATGACGGATCTCCAGATTCATGTCTGCAATCTCGCTGATTTACGGAAACCGCGCCGACTGGTTACATGAATAATTTTCATCGATCCCGTCAGTTTTTTTCTCTTTTCTGCTGGCCGATCGTCATGTTGATTTGCGTACAACAATTAAAACAAAAACCATGAACGATCAATTGAAACACTACCAGGACAAGCTTGCTTACGAAATCGATTCGGCGGACCTCGCCACATTCTTCAATAGCGACAGCGTCCCCGAGAAGATCATTGTGGTCGATGCGCGAACTCCCGAAAGCTTCACGCGTGAGCACATTCCGGGCGCGATCAGTTTTCCACACCGTGCCATGAACGCTGAAACCGTAAAGAACCTCGATCGCGAAGCACTTTATGTAACCTATTGCGACGGAATAGGATGTAACGCATCGACAAAGGGTGCCATGAAGCTTGCATCGTTCAATTTCAAGGTCAGGGAGCTCATCGGCGGCCTCGACTGGTGGAAGAGGGATGGATACTCAACCGAAGGCGTAGAAGGAGTAAAAAGGGACGTTACCGTACAGTGTGCATGTTAACTTCGACGATGCCGATGTTTCAGAGCTGTGAAACGTAGATGCCTGTTCCGTCATCTGTTTCCATCAGAAACGCAACCAGGAAACCGTCATCGGTTTGTATGACTGCAGGGGAAAATGCATTGCGTATATCCGGATTCAGGACACCGTTCCGAACCGTGGTAGCTTCACTGATCTGATAGCGAATGAGTGTTCTATTGCCTTTCTCCATATTGTTTTCCTCCCAAACCATAATGAATCGGTCGTTGTTTGCCCTCAGCTGCGGATGACGACCGTACCTTGATATCAGCTTTCGTTCACTAAAAGCGGTGTCTCCCGATTGGCGCAGATTGTAGTAAATGCCTGTTCCATTGCCTTCCGTAAACCACATTGCATACAAGCCTGCCTTGCTGCTGCACAAGCTCGGGCCCGTGTGAGGACAACCATCGATCACCCAGTCGTCCTGACTGATCCTCACGGGATGTGTGAAGCTTTTTCCGTCATCGCCGGACGTCGTGATCATCATGTCCCGGATGTCCTGCCCGAGATCACTTTTCATCAGGCCGCGATACGCTATATTAACGCGCCCTGCCATGTCGCTGTAAACGTCTATCCGGCAACATTGACAGGCTGAGGAATCGATCAGTAGCTCGTTGGCAAAACCACTTGCCGGGGACGTACTTGCAAATCGAACCGACCGGCCACCGGTTTCATTATTCAATTTGATGTCAAGCCATGACGCGCCGATCTCGCCGTTGGGTAAACGTTCAATATCGAAGTACGACCTGCTTCTACCCGCTATCGTGTCGCCATGCAAAAACCTCTCCTCGCTCCATGATTTTCCGCCGTCTGCGGATGTCACGTAGCAGATGGCACCTGCATATTTGTTTTCATGTGTGGGCGATTTCTTTTCATAGGCCGCAATGATCGTCCCATCATTCTTGAAGGCAACCTTGGGAACGCTCTCTGAATGTGTGGCAACATCAGACGTCAGGGACAAGCTCGTCCGCTCGGGAAAGGTCTTTCCGTTATCGTGCGAAACAGCAAAGAACAACATCATGTTCTCTTTATCTTTTTCTGTCCAAACAATAACCGGATTGTTTTTGTGGTCGTGTGTCAGGTATACCGATTCAGCTGTTCTCCCTTCTGAAGAGATCCGTTTCAGACCTTGTTCCTTACATCCTGAAAGAACAATGATGACTATCCAGATTAATGTCAATGGCCTCATAGCGAAGACGTGGTTTTCGATGTGAACGTATATTGTATGCCGAATATAAAAGTTCGGGGCGCCGCCGGAATAAAAGCAGTTCGGTCATTGGCGGAATTACCTCGTATAGCTGAATTTGCGTACAGCTCGTTAGTCAGGTTCAGAATGTTGGCAAACACTTCGAAACCTTTATATTGATAACCGCTTCTCAGGTTGAGGTAACTAATGCCACGCATCCCGAACAAGCTCTTGTCCTCATACTTCACATCGTTGACCTGATCCTGATACCAGCTCGATATCCGCTGCCATTCAACCGACAATCGAAGTCCATCAACATAGTTCGGTTTGTAAGTGACCTCGCTGTTGGCGATCCATCGGGGCGATTGGGGCATTTCCTTGCCATTGACATTCTTGATGTCGTCAGTGGAGCGATGACTCAAATAGAATTCCTCGAAACGGTGGATCGCATTTGTTCCGCCAAATCTGAATAACCACTCTTCATCCGGTTTGTACGTTATGCCATATTCGATACCACGATGTAAAGTCTTGCCTGCGCTTTGATAATCCATCGAATTGTCTTCCTGCCTGACGTTCAATAATTCCTGATGACCCATCATTTGATACAAAGCTACGTCGAAAAAGATCCTGTTTTCAAGAAAAGAAGCCCATCCTCCTGCTTCGATGTTGTTGAAATGTGCGGGCTCGAGGTTGTAATAGAATTCATTCCCTGCAGAATAGGATGACGCAGGTCTTTTTCTGAATACGGATGTTAATCCCGGGGGCGAAAACCCCTCACTGTAGTTGATATACAAACCACGATCCTTCAGAAGATCGAAGGTGGCACCGACTTTCGGCGTGACCTGACTGTAGAATTTGCTTCCAGACAATTGGTCAAGGTAATTGTCATAATCGAAGGCCATATGATCGTACCTCACACCCAACGTGACTTTTAGCCTTTTCACCGGTATAAGTTCGAATTGCGTATATGCTGCGTAGTTCCTGAGGTTCGCGTGGTAGCTCGAGAGATAGATATCCGGTTGTTCCTTGTCGACCAAATATTTTTCAACGGACTTTCCGTCGGCCCTGAGTTGCGCGATGAGATCGACCCTGTATGCCCAATAGTTGGTAGGAGAGAGGTCTGCGCTGCCGCCCGTCAGCAGCTTTGCATCGAGAAAGCGGAACCTTACACGGTGTTGTAATAGGCCCACCTTGCTGGTGAAATTGTTTCTGTTTCTTTCGCCGGTGGCTGTGGTGCTGCCACTTGTCCAGCGGATAGCATAGTTCGGATTTTGTTCGATGTAGTTATCGCGATACGCAAGCGTGAGAGTGGTTTCATTGTTTTGATCCCATGAGTGCGACACGGTAAAACGCGTACGTTGTGCATGGACTTTCCGGTAGGTGAAATCCGTTGTGCTGCTGTACGCCCTGCCGTAGAACGCCACGCTGTCAACGCTTCCAGCCATGTCGGAATAATATTCATGTCCCGAGAATGCAAGAGTCAGTGATGTTTTGGCGGTCGGAGCATATTCTATTCGGACGTTCGCCGAGGATTTGTCGTAGTCGGAATATGTTTGCCATGCGTTACGCTGACGTGCTTCAAAACCGCTAATGTAAAGTCCGAACTTTTTGCCGATCGTGCCGCCAGCAGCATATTGAATTCGCTTGTACCCCCATTGGTCTCCCTGAAGGCCAATTTTCGCCGTTGGCACCAAAGTCGGCCGATGGGTTATAAAGTTGACCGCACCACCAACAGCTTCAGGACCATACAACGAAGAAGAGGGCCCCTTCACGACCTCGATGGCAGACACCCCGAATACATTCATTTCAATCAACGCATTGTGATTAAAGATTCCCATTGGCCTTAGCGGAATGCCATCCTCCATGTAGAGAAAATATGCGCTCGTCCCCATGGGTTGTCTGATCGCCATCCCGTGCTGTTCATTGTTGTAGTTTAGCATCACTACACCAGGTACTTTATTCATCAGCTCGGTGACCAGAACAGGTTTTGTGTCGCTGATAGTGGTTGAAGAAAGTTTGCTGATGGCCACCGGTGACTCGGTTCGCAGCGTCGCTTCCCGGTTTGCAGTCACCATCACCTGCTGTAAATTATTCGCCGATGGAGACAAAGACACAC
>CBHTUB010000104.1:0-14327 GCA_966095595.1 uncultured Chryseosolibacter sp.
GATGGATACATCAAAGCCCTGAAGGTCTTTGTGAACCTTCGGTTTTGGTTTGTTTGGCTTCTTGTCTGCATCTTCGTTTTTCATATCACCGCATTTATACCGACAGTTCGAGTCACTGACCCGATAATCTTATTACGCAACTTTCACTTTCAGGGTTGTTATCGCATGCCTGATTCTTTGCACTACTTCGTCTTTCCCGATGATTTCCATGATCATCATCAGATCCGGGCCACCGGCCACGCCCGTGACCGATACGCGCAACGCCTGCAGGATCTTGCCGGCGCCAATTCCCAACGCAGCGGTTACCTTGTCCAGTGCCGCCTTGGCAGCAGCGGCATCGACTGCCGGAAGCGTATTTACCTCGTCTGCAAACGCTGATAAAACTTTAACCGCCTCGTCATTCCATTTTTTTGAAACAACAGTTTGATCATAGGTATCCGGCCTTGTGAAAAAGAATTTTCCGTTCTCCCAGATCTCCTGCGGGAACGTAATACGGTCTCGCATCAGCGCAGCTATCTTGAGTGCCTTTGACTGATCGCATGGAACATTTACTTTACCGGTCTGTTCCAACAAGTACGCGGCAAGTTGCTCATCACTTTTCGCGCGCAGATAGTGTTGATTGAACCATTGCGCT
Source organism: uncultured Chryseosolibacter sp. (assembly GCA_966095595.1). Taxonomy (GTDB): domain Bacteria; phylum Bacteroidota; class Bacteroidia; order Cytophagales; family Cyclobacteriaceae; genus Chryseosolibacter. The sequence continues at coordinate 635 of CBHTUB010000104.1, forward strand.
TTCAGGATATCGAACTTCGTCCCTGCCTTTCCGATCCTCTCGATGCTGAATTCCCTGATGAGTTCTTCCATAGCGAAGATCTCCTGTGTCGTGCCGGGATTCCAGCCGAGGAAGGCCAGAAAATTGATCAATGCTTCCGGCAGATATCCCGCTTCGCGATAGCCTTTTGCAACTTCGCCTGTTGCCGGATCTTTCCATGTAAGGGGGAAGATCGGAAAACCAAGCTGGTCGGCGTCGCGTTTGCTAAGCTTACCGTTTCCATCGGGCTTCAGCAGCAATGGCAGGTGAGCAAACTGCGGCATTTCGTTTTCCCATCCAAAGAACTTGTACAGCAGGACGTGTAGTGGCGCCGACGGCAACCATTCCTCTCCCCTGATAACGTGTGATATCTTCATCAGGTAGTCGTCCACCACGTTGGCGAGATGGTAGGTAGGCATACCATCCGACTTCATCAAAACTTTATCGTCGATCTGGGACGAGTGGACCATCACCCATCCGCGGATAAGGTCGTTGAGCCGGACCTCTTCCTTGCGTGGAACCTTGAGTCTGATCACATAGGGGGTACCACCTTTGATCAATTGTTCGGTCTCATCTGTAGAAAGTGTCAACGAGTTTCTCATCTGCATCCGCGTGATGCTGTTGTATTGTGGTGTTGCCACTCCAGAGGCCTTCAATCTTTCACGCATCTGTTCCAGCTCCTCCTCGGTGTCGAACGCATAGTAGGCAAGTCCCTTGTCGATCAGCTGCTGCGCATGCTCGCGATAAATCTGCTTTCGTTCGGACTGGCGATAGGGGGCATAGGGTCCGCCGACTCCAACACCCTCGTCGATGGTGATCCCCGCCCATCGCAGGGATTCGATGATATATTCTTCGGCGCCAGGGACAAAACGATTTTGATCGGTATCCTCTATCCGGAGAATCATCGTTCCGCCGGACTGGCGTGCCAAAAGGTAGTTGTATAATGCTGTTCTGACGCCCCCGATATGAAGGGCCCCGGTCGGGCTGGGTGCGAATCGTACTCTTACTTCACGCTTGCTCATAATAAAAACTTCCGAAGGACTGCAAAGGTAATCCTATTTGTCAACCGGTACACGAAATTAATTACGGTTTGATCGCTATGCAGGATATTTCAACATTGACGTCTTTCGGCAACCTGCTGACTTCCACTGTCTCCCTTGCCGGGGGCTGCTCGGTGAAATATTGACCATAGATCTCGTTCACTTTGGGGAAGTTGTTCATATCCTTCAGAAAAATTGTGCTCTTTACCACATGGCTGAAATTCATTCCCGCCGCCTTCAATATTTCCTGCAGGTTCTTCATCACCTGAGTGGTTTCCTTTTGAATATCAGCTTTGTCGATATTCCCGGTAGAGGGATCTATCGCGATCTGACCGCTGATAAAAAGCATGTTACCGGCCTGTATGGCCTGGCTGTACGGGCCGATCGGCTCGGGGGCATTCTTTGAGTAGACAACAGATTTCGACATGTTTTGGTGTGTTATAGTTTTTAGTGTTTAGATTGCATAAAATTAATATTTCGATTTATACCCACCCCGACGAATATGAAAATTCTCGTTGTTGGCGAAGACAGTCACTTTGCAGAATTCCAGGGAAAGTTTGGAAGTGCCCATCAATACATCTTTGTAACCGATCACCGCTATGCGGATCGTGTGAAGGACAAGCACGACCTTATCTTCGATTTTATTATAGACGAGGCTCCCGAGCACTTCGAATACTATATCACGCAGCCTACACCGGTTTTTTTAAACACCTGTAAGATCAATCTCGGACAGATGCTCCAGATGGTCAAAAAGACACCGGTGTGCCCCATATTCGGATTTAACGGATTCCCTACTTTGTTCAACAGAAAAGTGCTTGAGGTATCCATCCGTTCCAAAGACGACGAGCAAAAACTTCAGGCGATCTGTAAACAGCTCGATACGGAGGTCATGATCGTCGATGACCGCGTTGGATTGATCACCCCCCGTGTAATTGCGATGATCATCAATGAAGCCTACTACACGGTGCAGGAAAAGACCGCAACCCGCGAGGATATCGACCTGGCGATGAAATTGGGAACCAATTATCCCTACGGGCCATTCGAATGGTGCCAGCGCATAGGAATTCATCATGTATACGAATTGCTCGAGTCAATTTACGAGGATACCCGCGACGAACGTTATAAGATCTGTCCCCTACTGAAAAGTGAATACCTCCGCACAGCCTGATTCTGGCGTAAAAAAATAGAAATACTTCCGAAGTTACCGCACTCCGCAACGCTTCCGACAGGGGAGGAATCAAGGATTATTTTATCTTTGTCTCTGGCCAACCCAACCACCTGTGTTTTATGAGCAAAATGACTCGTGAAGAGAAGCTATTTAAGAATGAGATCAAAGTTCTCAATCATTACCGCGGAATTGTAGAGCAGGATTATTCGCACGAGGAAACCAAGGAGGCGCTTGCCCGGCTTACCCACAAATACAAGAATCTCCTCGAACAAACACGCTTTCTGACCTGGATCAGTGGCAGGCTCGAACGAAAGCTTCACAGGACCAATCGCGAGTTATTTGAAAAAAATAACAAACTTCAGACAACCCTGAATGAGCTAACCAAAGCCGAAGCCGGAAGAAGCGCATATGCCATTATTTATTTTATTGCCATCGTGCTCTTCGTACTGGAAGAATATTTCGTTGAGCCGATCATCAATGTCTTCGGTGAAAACGTGGGCTATGGCATTCTGTTCAAATTGATCATTGTGCTCCTCCTTAAAGTGTCCGAGGGTTTTATCGAAAAGAAGATCACCAAGAAGCCAGTGGAGAGGGTTTCACAGTAACGGCGTGTTAAAAAAATACTGTTGTCCCGGGCAACGCGTTTCTCAGCTTTTCTACTTCTTCCATGCTGAGCGGATTGTCGATCAGGTAGAGCCTTTCCAATTGGGGCATCTTCAATAAAACGGCAGGGATATGCGCGATCAGATTGCGCTGGAGGCTGAGTACTTTTAAGAATTTCATTTTACCCAGTTCTGCGGGGAGATCATTCAACGAATTGGAGCTTATGTCGAGCGTTTCGAGTTTTTCGATCTGCAAAATCTCGCCGGGCACCATTTTGAATTTATTTCCGGAAACGCCCAGTATTCTCAGTTTTTTTAGTGTAGCAAAATTCTTTGGCAGGGCCGACAGCTGATTTCGGACGAGATAAAGCTCCGTGAGTGAATTCAGCTTGCCGATGTCTTCAGGCAGAGATTCAATGACATTTCCCTCGAGATCCAAATATTCCAGGTTTCGCAACTCCAAAATTTCTTTCGGAAAAACAGAAAGCTGTTTGTTTCTCAGTGAAAGCTTTTTCACCGAGTCTGAAGATGACAACGCATTTGCAAGATTGATGAATACCGTTTCAGTTACGCCGTTTTGAGATCGCGCCTCCCGAACATATGGCTCGGGAGTGGCAGCTTCAATGACCAATCGCATCGGCAAAAGCCTTGCATCTTTATGCAAAGCCAGCAGATCGACGTCATCACTTTTTGGATCGGAAGCTTTTTCAAACTTAAATGCACCCTGAAGCAAAAACGTGTTGTGTTTGTAATGCCTGGTGAGGTCCTGCCGCACGCTCCCGGAGACAGCCGCCAATCCCCGAGCTACCATACTGCCGCATTCGCCGCCCGGGTCACGTAGCACCTCCAATGTCAGGATATCGCCACTTTCGTTGAGCACAAACTTTAACAAAAAGTCTCCGTCAATTCCCATTCTTTGCGCCGCGACGGGATAATTGATTTTGGTGCGCATTTCTCCAATAAGCTTTGTGACGACGGCCGATTCATTGGTTGCCACTTCCCCACCCTTGCGAACAGGCAAATGAAAGTGCTGTGATACATTTTCCCCGTTCTGGAGCGCGGGTGTCCAAACCGGAAGATGAAGAAATATTGGAGTTACGTTAGTCTTAACATCATTATTTGAGTCAGAGTATGTGATGTCCACAATTTTTCCCTGTTCATCCACCGTAAAAAAAATATCCAGTGTCACGCGATCGATCCGCTTTGCCCAGTTTGCCAACTCGTTTCCAACAGCCTGGTAGAATTGCGCGATCCCTCCCGAATATTTCGCCTGCGCCTGCACTTGTCCGGTGTGCGGCCTGGATTTGGGATCGAGCAGCGATACGGCGTTGTTGTTGGGAAATCTTGCTAGATCAAGCGTCAACAGTTCGGTGTAGCTTTTGCTGAGACCGAATTCGAGATCATCGTCGGAAGGAACTGGGATCTGGACCGTTTTGTAGCCCAGTCGCGATGCCAGGATGATTTTGTGCTTTGCCGGATCGATGACCACTTCAAAATATCCGCGATCGTTCGTAAAAGTTGTTCCGTTGATCGCAATCACAACATTCTTCAGAGGCTTTCTCGTATCAGCGTCAAACACCCTTCCCAGTAACTTTCTGTCCTGTCCAAATGAAGAAAGGTAAAGTAACAGAGCGACCACAAGAACAATGGCGGGCTTCATGCGAATGGCTTACCCGAATTTAACATTTCATTGCGGTTTTGTCCGCACGCTACGGTAGAAAGTGTGGCCATGTTATTAACTTCCTGTAGGCAAATTATAATAGTCAAACCGAAAGAATAAAAATAAATCGCTCAACTGCCGGTGATATAATCGTTCTTACGTGCACTTATCTAAGGAAATGAACAAGTTTGTCTATAACAACACAAAAATATGGTCGTAGCAGTCATACCGGTTAACACTACCGCAGAACAACGGGAAAGGCTTTTTACGGAGCTCTATGAAAATACCTTCCCATCCGTGGCGCGCTTCGTGAGTCATCGGAACGGATCCCTTCAGGATGCGAAAGACATTTTTCAGGACGCCCTCGTGATCTTCTTCGAAAAATCAATGGAGGGAGATCTGAAGATCAATATATCAGACGAAGCTTATGTGTTGGGGATTGCCAAACACTTGTGGATCCGGAAATTCAACAGGAATAAAAATAATATATCTCTTAGTGAAATAGAGTCGGCCATTACTATACCCGAGGATTTTTATCCCGGGATCGAATCGAACAAGCTCCTGAATCTCGTAGAACTCGCGGGAAAAAAATGTATGGAGTTGCTCAAGGCGTTCTATTATGACAAGAGTTCGGCACGCGAAATCGCACAAACATTTGGTTACAGCAGCGAGCACTCGGCAACGGTTCAAAAATTCAAGTGTCTGGAAAAAATGCGTGACGTGGTAAAAGAAAAATCGATGAACTATGAGGACTTCACTGAATAATATCAAAGAGGCTGAAAATTTTATTTCGGAAAAGCTGGATCCTGCGGAGTCCGTCTTGTTCAATGCAAAAATGGTTCTCGACCCGTTGCTGAGATTCAATGTCGCGGCGCAGCAAAAGGTGTATTCGCTGATACGTCTGTACGGCAGAAAGAAGATCAAGTCTGAAGTCGAGGCCGTACATGCAAAAATATTTTCAGATCCACAGAACATTTTACTTCAAAAGAAGATCGACCAACTTTTTTCAAAATCTTAAACGTATGGAGACATCTGCGAGTGTAATCCCCATGGTGATCGATAACAACGGCCGTGGTGAGAGGGCCTATGATATCTATAGCCTGCTGTTGAAGGAACGAATTGTTTTCCTGGGCACAGCCGTAACCGACCAATCCGCGAATCTGATCGTGGCCCAGCTTCTTTATCTGAACAGCGTAGATCCCAAAAAAGATATCAGTCTCTACATCAACAGTCCGGGTGGAAACGTCTACGCCGGTTTGGCAATTTACGATGCGATGCAAATGATCCAGGCTCCGGTCGCAACGTACGCCGTGGGCATTACGGCGAGCATGGGCACCGGGTTGTTGGTATCAGGTCGGAAGGGCAAACGATTTGCATTGCCTCATGCCACCATTCACATGCATCCGACAAGCGGAGGCGCCCAGGGATATACGGAGGATGTGCGCATTTCGACCCGCGAGCAGGAGCGCATTCAGACACAGTTGTTCCACCTGATCGGCAAACACTCCGGTCATAGCTGGCGGGAGATCGAGGAGTATTTTCTCCGGGATCGTTTTATGAACGCTGTCGAAGCGAAATCTTTTGGTCTTATCGATGAAGTCCTCGGTGATTCCAGTGATATCGTCGTACTCAACGAGGCTAACTTTGCCGCGAGCCTGTTAAACCAGACAAGACTGATCACTGATCAGCCCCGCTCATAAGTTAAAATTCAGAGTTCCAGTACAAAACAAAAGCCGTCCCAGGATTGGGACGGCTTCGTAGCTTAAGATCAAACTCCGGTTTCGCTCACCGGGCGTGGGAATTGAACCCAAACATCGTCATCCGGGCGATCGATGGGAAGTTCATCGAGTCTGTCGTATCTCCTGAGGTCTATCCAGCGATGACCTTCGGCAAACAAAGAGTATCTCCTGTTATACAAAAGTTCATCAACCAGCGCTTCATCTGTCACAGCACCGCTGTAAGCATCGAGGCCATGTGCCATGCGAATGATATCCAGTGCGGCTACCGCCTCCGCATTGTTTATACCGATATTTGCTTCCGCATACAACAAAATGAGCTCTTCATTTCTGATGATTGGAATACCGGAATTCGCGGAAGAATAAATTGCCACATCATGATCTCCGCTAAGGTCATCGAGTGTTGCCACGTCGCGTGATAGCGTCTTTTCCAATACACGGGTATCATTAGTTACTATGTCATCGATAAACGAAGGGTGAACGATCAATGCCTGAGCTTCACCCGGAGCGCGGAACACAGGGTTGGCAACATCATTTCCAGCCTGTGAATAAAAATGGAGCGGGCCGATGTTGAGGTCTCCCTCCTGGTCCAGAACCAAATCCAGAAATGAATCATCAAGTGCTGCCAAAACATCAGCTTTGTTACCACGGTACATTTCAACACGGGCTTTAATGGCGCGATTAAATGTGGCGAAGGTTGCCGGCTTATCAAACCCGTCGAACCCAGATGACAGCGCAAAAGCAAACTCGTCTCCCGAATTTTGCAACAAATCATACGCCTCGTCTAACATATCAGAGATCACACCAAGCGCCTCCTCATACCCGACAAATGCTCCGAGGTTTTCAGGATCTGAAACATCAATACGGATGCCATTTTGATATTGAAGATTTGCTACCAGCAGGTATGAATAAGCTTGTGCAGTCTTTGCAAAGCCGATGTAGCCGTTCTTTTGCTCGTCGGTCAAGTCTGCGGTAGTATTGCCGATAGCATTGATCAGAATATTTGCATTAAGGATAACTTGATAACGGCCAGCATACGGACGCGTACCATAAAAGCCTGCATTATCAAGTTGTGACTCACCTTTTCCCAACAGTTCACCTGTATATCGCGGGTCGGCATCCGTGAAGAAATAAAATTCTCTTCCGATGATCCCGGTCCCGTCGTAATAAAATCCGATCTCGCTTCGCATCAGTGATTCTGTCCCGGCAACAAGGTTGTTCAGCTCGCCAATTGTGGCATCCGCTTCGATCAAATCTCTACTCGGGCCATTCGGATTGGGTACCTCGTCTATTTCACATGAAGAAATTGCCATGCTCGCCGAAACAGCAAACAGGAAATGTTTTATATATATTCTTATCATGGTCATTAGCATTTAGAATTTAACATTTAAGTGGAAGTTCATACGCTTTGCTGAAGGGAATGGCGTAACGTCTATGCCTTGTGAAAATCCAGATCCGAAATTAGATACTTCGGGATCATAGCCGCGATAATCAAAAACGTTGATCAAGTTGTTGCCAGAAAAACCAACCTTGATATTTTTTGCAACTTTACTATACAGTCTGGAAGGAATATTATAGTACAGACCGATCTCGCGCATTCTGAGATACCCGGCATCTTCAACATAAGGCGCGGTATTCGCACCCAGCTCTCCCAGGCGGTAAGGGCCGTTGCCCAAAGCTCCCTCCGGATCAAGATCAATTTTATCATAGTCCGGACTGGTTCCGCTCAGGTCAGAAAGCAACGCAGTCAGGTTAACATTTTCTCCTCCCTTTTTCCAATGCCACATCATTGACAACTCAAATCCTTTGTATGTGACTGAATTGAAGAAGCTGGTTTGGAAATCAGGTTCGGCATTTCCGAATACGACATATCCGTCTTCATCAGGGTTGGCGCCGACACCGATGATCTCTGTAGGACTATGACCCTCCTTGATCCTGAATTGACCGAGGAAATCAGCAAAACCTCCGGTCGTGAATGTAGGCACATCAAGCCTTTTGACTTTTCCCTTGTTTTTCCACCAGCTGATCCTCCCTGTCCATTGTACTTTAGAGGTATTGACAAGATTCAGGTCAATGCCCAGCTCGAGACCTTTGTTCTGCAAGTCAGCCGCATTGACAAACTTGGTAGAAAAGCCCGATGATGATGGCACCTGCGCCTGAAGCAAAAGATCCTCAACAGTTTTGATGTAATAAGTTGCATCGAGAGAGATTTTGTTCTGCAAAAGACCGAGGTCAAAGCCGAACTCAAATTCCGATTGACGTTCAGGAGCGATGTCAGGGTTTCCAATAATATTGATGATCTGACTTGCCGGGGTTCCATCGATAATAACTCCGTTAAACGATGTATACTTGCTGCCAAAAGCCGCAAAATTTCCGGCTTGCCCGTAAGCTACACGAAGTTTCAACTGATTGACGGGATCAACAGTCCAGAAACTGAATTCGTGAAGGTTAACAGCCAGGGAGGCTTTCGGGTAGTAATACAATTTATTTACATCGCCATTGTTGGATGACTTATCACCGCGAACACCTAATGTCGCGATCATTTTGTCAGCATAATTTACTTCCTCTTGCACAAAGAAGCCTTTGTCGTGTTGGATTAACCTGTCCTGGGCTATCGACTGACTACCGGCCTGATCCAGGTTTGTCTGTGTCCCGATGATGTTTGTAGCTGTACCTAATATTGTATTCTGATAAAAATCCTGCTGCGTAACACCTGCCTGGGTTCTGAAATTGAATGCCGATCCCGCAGGAAAAAAATCATGCACGAGAAATGCCGAGAGATTTGTATTTCGATTTTGTGTAGCACCCTGGATGCTTGCGCCCTTCAAGCCATTGTCGGCCTTCTGGAACTGTAGGGCATACGGAAAGATTGCCGTTGTTGCGAGCGTGTAATAATCAATACCTCCTGAAACGATCAGCTTCAATCCTTGCGTATCTGACGAAAGCATTTTTGCCGTAGCCGTTCCTCCACCAATAAAACGATCAACGGTCTCGTTGTTTGTTATGAGATCACGGGTTTGTATAAAGTTCCCACCTGCATATGGATTGTCTGGATAATTGCCCGCCGCATCCGGATAAAGTTGTGCCCACGAGGGAGTACCAACGTAAGAGACGCCCAATGTTGTTCCCGTATTGTCATTGTTAAAATATCCACGATCTGCAGATGAGTGGATATAGTTGGTGTTTAGGGATGCATCGAGCCAGTCCGTCACCTTGTGATCGACATTGAGCCTGAAAGAGGTTTTGCGATACCCTGTATGTTTCACAATACCCTCATCGTCTTTTCTTGTAGCTCCGATATAGAACTTTGTTTTTTCGCTACCCCCAGATACAGACACATTAGTGTTTACAAGAAGCCCGCGATTTCCATACAATTCATCTTCATAATCATGAAGTTGTCCGGCAGCACGCGCAGCTTCGAACAATGGAACTTCAGCGGCACCAAAACTATCTTCGACTTTCTGTGCATTCCAGCTGCGCTGACCCAACGGGTTCAGTATCTTCGTGAAGCCGACGGTTTGCGAGAGATTGACCTCCGTTCTTCCTTCTTTTCCTTTCTTGGTGGTGATGATAATTACACCGGCAGATGCTCTCGATCCATAAATCGCAGCGGCCGACGCTCCCTTTAACACTTCTATATTCTCTATGTCCTCAGGATTAATGTCGGCCAGGCGATTCGACGGATTGTCCTGGTTAGATTGACTTCCCCCCGCAGCAGCCTGCGAGACCGTATTCAATCCCGGGGAGATGGATGAGTTATCCACATATACACCATCTATAATGATCAGCGGTTGATTTGGTCCACTGAACGACGTAAGACCACGAAGGCGAAACGACATACCTCCACCCGGAGCGCCGGAATTCGAGGTGATGTTCGCGCCTTTTATTTTTCCATACAGCGCTGCATCTATCGTTTGTTGATTTGTGACCTGCGCGAGCTCGGCTGCAGACACCGATGCTACCGAATTCGCAAGATTGCTCCTCTTCACGGAACTCGCAAGACCCGTGACAACTACTTCCTCGAGATTGGTGATGTCCTCATTCATCATCTGATCAATCTTGTTGTTGGAAGAAGAAACTTCTTTTTCGGCCGTGAGATAGCCGATGAATGAGAACTGCAAAATCGCCGGATCTTTGGGCACCGCGATTGTGTAATTTCCATCCGAATCTGACACAGTACCTTGCGTCGTGCCTTTAACGATCACACTTACCCCTGCCATAGGGTCGCCCGACCTGGCATCGGTGATTTTCCCGCTCGCCGTAAATTCCTGCGCGGCGGCATAACCGGACAGTAGACATAGAAGACAAAGGATCTTCCATAGACCGTAGAGTTTTTTCATGGTTTTTTTGTTTGGTTGGTTATTCAATCGTTTGAAATTAAGCTTTTTGGCGGTTTTGCCAAACTCTCACCGGCCTGATCGTGTCGATGATCGCCGGGTAACCTGGTAAATACAAAAGAAGCATACGACTACACGCTCTTTGTCGTATAGCATACCTTTGACGATTATTCTTGCCGGATTGGTGCCGTGACTTGCTTTTTACTCACCTGACTAGTCTACTGACTGAAGGATCGAATGTTTGCACCGTCTATCTGATGCGGTCGCGCTCGGTGACACGGCATTTGAATTGTCCCTATCAAAAAAGTAGGAGATCGTTTGAAAAAAAATGGTGGTGTGAGAACTCTTTACAATCATAAATCAGGATCAATCTCCACCGCACCCTCCACAACCTGAGCATCCGCTATCACCGGAAGAGCAACCACTGTCGGAGTCTCCCCCATCGTCACTGTCAAATGAGCTCCATGTCGAACATCCGCTACCACATCCGCCAGTGTGTTCCTCCACAAGTGTCCTGGGAAATGCCTGTTCGATCTCTTTTAACATTGCAAAATCCAGGCCCTTCAGCAAGAATACATTGCCACCGATCAGTTTGAGTTTCTCGAGTGCCCTCTGCCGGTCAGTGACCAGGAGGGTGGGCAACTCATTTTCGAGCTGCTGCAATTCTTCTTCGACCCCACCTTTAAATTGTAAGCCTTCGGGAGTGTAATCATACCTGCCAAAGATCTTCTGTATCAAAGAAGCGCAAAACATATTCGCTATTGCGGGAGATGTTCTTATCCGTTCATGCAGAGCCCTCTTGCCTCCTGCATTCTCATAACCGATCCTTACACAGTTCTTGAACAATATGCGGATATCCGGATTTCCGTAGAACGGTGACAAAAACGGCAGCTCATGCGACAGTCCGAAATAATTTTTGAAATTTTTTCCTTTTGACACATACCTGTAAACTCTTACCGGATCACGTGAATTTGGTTGTCTTTCAACATCATCGATCTGCAGCACCTGCTTGAGCAATAGATCCATGAGTGTGTACTTCAATAAATCGCGGACGGAAGCCTGGCTTTCGTCGCGGACCAGCAGTGTTTCAGCCGGCGTTAGCTTTGATATTAACATACTTTCCATATATACTTTTTAATTATCCAGTGTTTGTTGAGGTCGACACGGCGGAAGTTCGAATCGCGGAATCTTTGTTGAGGAGCAGGCCAGAGATCGGAAGGAGGATCTGTGCCGAATTTTTGCTTGTATCGAAGAAGGGTTTGTCCGTACCAATCTGTGAACTTGCTACTCTCTTCCGGTCCCCCCCTCGTCGGGCCATGGTGAACTTCGCGCTTCAGAACTTCATTGCAGAAATGTTTCCAATATGACCGCGTGTACAGGAGGTGAAGATGCCACACCTCGTCAACGTCTTCAGAAGGCGTAAGTGGTTTTTGACTCACACATATCAGGAACATAAATTTTTTATATTCCTCGATGGCCCGTAAGGCATACGTTTTTGACCATCCGTTTTCCTTTGCCAACCTGTCACTGAACGTGAACATGTCTTCGTCATCATCAAGCTCAAATTCGCTGATGGCATTCCAGAGTTTTAACTCCTGTTCGTCCATATTTTGTCTATTCATAGTCATAATTTTATCCTTAACACTGACTGCTCAGTACATCATGTTTCGGAAGTCGAAAAAGGAAAGGAGAAAATTTTGGGAGAAGAAACGAGGAGAAGGAGAATTTCGAGAGCGTGTTAGTTTGCTGTCATTTTGTATTTGTTCTCATTCATTTATATAAACGTAAACAGCAAACACAGGTTTGGACTTGTAGCCAGGTTTTATTTTAAATCTACGTTCCACACGAATGTTCCACGTACACATGAACACCCAATTAATTCTTAAGAAATCAAGTACTGGTTATTCGCGCGGTTTAATAAGCCGCGAGACGTGCTTATGAGATCACTGAGAAAAGAATTTCCGTGTAACACTTTATCCTATCCCAGCGTCGCCGAAGACGGCGGTCCGGATTTTTGAATAAGGTGTGCAGATTGATTTACATGAGCATATCGGATCTTGCCTGACAGAAGCCACATGTACCAACAATAATGACTCGCCGTCAGAATAATTCGTCCGGGCTGTTATCGCTTGTACAGGTCCAACCCTATGCCTATGGGAAGTGTCTTGTATGCACAGGGGATCACCTATGACAGATGATCATTGCTTTCCAATGGCCAACCGGTTAGTTGTTGCCAAAATAATTGACAAGTCCCTTGATAAACTGTATCCCGCCGAACAATATGGCCCCCCAGAAAATAAAGCCTATGTTAGCCACCGTTGCGATAGTTCCACCAATGCACCAAAGCGCTCCGTAGAGTATGTCCTTGCTTGCCTGTTCTTTCTTCGCTTTGCGGATTTCAACTTCCAGGTTACTGACGATCGTGTAGGCAGCATCCTGGGAAAGTCCTTTTTCCAGCAATGCTTTTTTTACCTCATCTGATGATTTTCCCTGGTTTACCATCATATCCGCTGCAAAGTTATACAACTGATTTACGGCTTCTTGTTGTTCTACTGTAGTGTTTTCCATAGGTCTTTAATTAATTCATGTGACAATTTACTGCATAAGGCAACGACAAAATTTTATAATGCGGCGCAAACCTTACGTGGTCAAGAAATGCTCAATAAGTTTTTCGATATCTATTAACATCCCGGCATTTATAGGGTGGACGATCGAGCTCGGTCTGCCAGGTGAAAGACAACGAGCGTGATCTTTATAAACATTCAGTCGCATGAATAAGATAAGTCTGTGCTTTGTACTGTGTGATATTATATATGTGGTTTGTACGATTAACATACAGTCTCACTATATTCCTCTCTGAACTTTAGAAGGAGGACTCTCGAGGATTTCCTGGAATATTTACAATCCGAGTTTGAAAAACCGGCGCTGGCAAGGTCACTGGACCTTTACCATTTATAATCTCTATGGGCGTAAAAATGCGTATTCGATCTTTTTCCGGACAGAAGGCCAGGTAGCAAAGGAGTATCGATTAGCCATTTTTGGGGCACCTATTCCCAGTCTGGCTTACAACATCGAGTTAAAATGAAACAGGTATGAAATGCTTTTGGCCATTCGTCTGCCTGGCAGCCTGTA
>CBHTUB010000105.1:0-14270 GCA_966095595.1 uncultured Chryseosolibacter sp.
AGCGTGGCGGAAGGGTTGGGAATAAGTCTCCTTTCATACCCCATAAATGAAACCTCCAGGGTATCATGCTCAGGGTGATCGCCGATTTGAAATTGCCCGTATGTGTTTGTTGTCGTGCCGACGTGTGTTGAACGAAAGACGACACTTGCTCCCGTTAAGGGTTCCTTTGTTACATGGTCGACAACGCTTCCGCTGATCGTTTGTGCGAATGCAGGTATGGAAACAGAGACAGTAACTCCTGCCAGAAGTAATAGTTTTTTCATCTGTGGTTGAACAAGCCGGTAGCAACGACGCTTCCGGGCAAAAATGGAAGAATGATTATTCGTGTCGGGAATTATGACAGGAACAGGGGCGGGTGGAAAGGCCCGGGGACATGCTCAGATGAAAGACCGGATCTGTAGAATGAATAGCCGGGATTTTTCACAAAGTATGTGGTGATTGAATAACTGTTTCCGCTTAAAAGGAAGACTGGAAAGTCGATCTTTTTAATTGCCGGAAGGGATCCTTCGTCAGTACCTGCATCATCCGCAAGGTCGAGATTTTTGTCAAGGAAACACTGCCCGTAACACATCGTGATCGGTTTTTCCCTGTTGACGCAAAGCACTTCGGCTATGTACCCGTTGTTAAGATGGAAGTAAGTGATCACCCCAAGCTGGTAAATGCATTGGGCGGATAGTAGCAGCACGAGCACTATGGATGTCACCTTTTTCACGATTGCAAATGTATGATAAAATAAGTGTGCCGCTACGTTGGCTTAAGAAACTTTTGGACGAGGTGCAGTCCGTTGAAAATCAATGCTATGAACGGTAAGATGAATGACCACTAGGGAAAAGTAAGGTTCGGCGCTGGCGTCACGTTGACCAGGAATACTCAATGGTTGTTGCAGGAAAATAAACGGTGGCACTGAAACTTCAGAAGCATTACGCCCATTTCGCCACTGCCCATTGACCATTAAACTATTCACGTAAAGATGAGATGAACTTCCTTCCTGCCGCCGATGTTGCATGATGAGGTTATTCAATTGAGGGTCCAAACATGTCCGATGAGCTAAAATCAATTCCGGTCTCCATTCTTGATCTTGCCAACATCATCCAGGGTGATCACTCGGCCGGCGATGCATTTAAACGCAGTGTCTCCTTTGCGCAACATGCAGAACGCCTTGGTTATCGGCGTTACTGGTTTGCCGAACACCACAACATGGAAAGTGTGGCCTCTGCGGCGACAGCTGTGCTTATTGGCCATGTCGCGCAACATACGTCCAGCATCAGGATTGGTTCCGGCGGTATTATGTTGCCCAACCATGCGCCGCTGATCATAGCCGAGCAATTCGGTACGCTTGAATCTTTGTTTCCCGGCCGCATAGACCTTGGTCTCGGGCGCGCACCCGGAACGGACGCAGCGACAGCCCAGGCGTTGCGAAGAAACCTGGCTGGAGATATCGACTCCTTTCCAGGCGATGTTGTCGAGCTTCTCCAATACCTCGGCCCGGAAGAAAAGCAGGGCAAGGTGAGGGCTATTCCGGGCGTTGGCACCCGCGTTCCTGTATGGTTATTGGGCTCGAGTACCTATAGCGCCCAGCTTGCAGCACAACTTGGATTGCCATTCGCTTTTGCTTCTCACTTTTCACCCGCCCAGTTATTCCAGGCATTGCAGATCTACCATTCAACCTTCAAACCTTCGGATCACTTAAAGGCCCCATATTCCATGGCATGTGTCAATGTGATCACTGCCGACACGGACGAGGAGGCGCAGTATCTCGCTACATCGTTGCACCAGTTGGCACTGGGATTGATCCGCAACAAGAGACGTCCTATGCAACCACCCGTTGACGACATGAGCCCGCTCTGGTCTCCCGATGAGCGCGCGGCCGTGAACCAGATGTTCTACTATTCATTTATCGGAAGCCCCGGGACAGTAGGAAGGGAGCTGTCCACCTTTGTCCGGAATACAGGCATCGATGAGGTCATGGTTTCCACCGCGATCTACGACGTGGCTTCCAAAATCCATTCGTTTGAGTTGACCGCCTCGCTGTTTAAACGTTCCGCATCCCCAGCGATGCAGAGAACCTGAATGTTGAAACTAAACTTTCCCAGGTACTTCGTATAACGATTACATTCCCTTAATACACAGGACAACTCCGCACATTAGCTTTACTTTTATTTCAGTCATGAAAGTATTGATCGTCGATGGCAATCGTGAGAGACGATACGCCATCAAGCGGATGCTGGAAACAAAATTTGTAGTAACTACACTCTCGTCGGCCGAAGAAGCAATAGCTTTTTCCCGTAGTCACTGGTGTGACATTCTTGTTGTGTCGGAACAGATCAACTCCGCCGTAACGCCTGCGGCACTGCTGTCCATGATGCGTCGACTCAATGGTGCCTATTTCATTCCCCTGTTACTGACCGCATCGCGGCTGTCCAAAGAGTCGAGATCAAACGATTCCTTTGTCAAGACGATCATATTTCCATTCAGCGCCGATGACCTCTACGAAATGGTTGCAACAGTCGGGACTTAAATATGCCTCGGAAAAAGACGTGAGAAGAAAGTGTGCTATTGATATTTGTCACTTCGAACTATTGCTGTCGTAGCTCTCGTTGCCCATGCTGGTTTTTATTTGCCGTTCATATTCAGAGTCAAGAGCCGCATTTGTCATGAGAAAAGATCTGCATCAGCCTTTATAGGGACGAAGGGAAGCATTGGCGAACTACGCCCATCGACGTTAAGGGTATGTTAACAACAACGGTAATTTCGTAACAAGACATCCTCCAGCCTTTCATCTTTCGTTCACATCTGCATCATGGCAGTTGATTACCTTTGGTTTCACAAGCATCTTTTAGACAAAACATTTTGGGTTAAGAACGTTTTGAAGCTCCGAAGCCGTCGGGGCTTTTTTATTTGTCAACATGCAAGCGTTTTTTTCGAGACCACGATTAAGCATTCAGGAGTATGAAAAATGCATGATCCCTTTGACCCGTAAGCTGAAAAATCCTAACATTGGATAAGATCCGCAGCTTTGAAGTATATTAACCTGATTTCCGGCCCGCGAAACATTTCAACGGCTCTGATGTATTCCTTTGCGCAACGTCCCGATACGGTTGTTCTCGACGAACCGTTTTATGCCGTCTACCTCAAAGGATCGGGCGCCGATCATCCTGGTACATCCGAAGTACTGGCATCTCAACCGATTGATCAGAAGGAAGTCCTTCAGGGTATTTTTGGCGTGGCTTCAAAGCCTGTTGTATTTATTAAGAACATGGCGCACCACATTGAATTGCTTGATAAAACCTTTCTGGATAAAATGACAAACGTATTTCTGATCAGAAACCCCAGGCAGATCATTGCAAGCTATGCCGAGGTGATCAGCGAACCGCAGATGCGGGATATCGGAATTCAATATGAATATGAGCTTTTCGGGCAACTGAAAAAAAATGGAGACACGCCCATCGTCATCGACTCCGGATACGTGGTAGAGAATCCACGCGGAGTCCTCGGGAAACTATGTAATGCCATCGGGATCCCCTTTACGGACGCCATGTTGAAATGGCCCGCGGGACCAAAACCCTACGATGGAGTGTGGGCTCCTTACTGGTATGGAAATGTTCACCGATCCGTAGGCTTTGAGAAACAGAAGACCAGTTCAAGACCACTGCCGGAGAGACTTCAGCCGCTTTGTGAACACGCAATGCTGTATTATGAAAAACTTCTTGCTTTCGCGATCCCAGCCTGAGTGACTATATTCAAAATATGCTTCAAAAATTCGACCCTAAAAATTCCAACATCCGGATCCACGTAGGAGGAAAACTATTGTCGCGGGAAGACGCAAAAGTATCCGTTTTCGACAGCAGCGTTCAGGGCGGTGACGCCGTATGGGAAGGTTTACGCGTATACGAACACGGCATCTTTTGTCTCGACCGGCACCTCGACAGGTTGCAAGCTTCTGCGCATGCACTTGCCTTCACTGATGTTCCTGACAAAACAACTATAAAAAAAGCGATCGCGGAAACGCTGGAAGCGAATGGCATGAAAAAGGATGCGCACATCAGGCTCACATTGACAAGAGGGGAGAAGATCACATCGGGAATGGACCCACGGCTGAATACAAAAGGGTCGTGTCTGATCGTCCTTGCAGAATGGAAACCACTTGTATTCGATAACGAAGCAGGTATTCGAGTGATCACTTCATCGCAGCGCCGAAATGCGCCCGAATTCCTCGATTCAAAGATCCACCACAATAATTTGCTGAATAACATACTCGCAAAAATTCAGGCGAATATCGCGGGCGTTGACGGAGCGTTGATGCTCGATCGACATGGTTTCATCGCGGAGCTGAATGACACCAACCTGTTT
Organism: uncultured Chryseosolibacter sp.; assembly: GCA_966095595.1. GTDB lineage: Bacteria > Bacteroidota > Bacteroidia > Cytophagales > Cyclobacteriaceae > Chryseosolibacter. Next base: position 4,351 of record CBHTUB010000105.1, read on the forward strand.
TTGATAAAGGATGGAGTTGTCTTTACACCATTCGCCGACGCCTGTCTGCACGGGATCACACGCGGACTGGTTATAGATCTTTGCCGTGAAAACGGAATACCATGCCACGAACGTAATCTCTCGCTCACAGAAGCATACAACGCAGATGAAGTCTTTGCTACCGGCACCATGGGAGAGTTAACTCCTGTCACAGAGATCGACGGTCGCAAGATCACCAATCGCTCCAGGCACCAGACGCTGAGAAAATTGCAGACCGCTTTCCAGAATGTGATTCCGAAACTCTGCGAAAAACTTTAAACCATGACATACAAACGGAGAGCGATTTCGATAGTGAATTTTTTTGTATCCAACAAAAATGGAAGGCAATATTTATTTTAAAAATTGTATGAAAATATCGCGTTTACTGTGATATTAGTGGTTACAACGACCCGTCAAAAAAGATAGACGGTATCTCGATACAAATTCCCTATGGAACCTCCCTCGTGTCCTCCTCAACAACTCTAATCTGAGATCTTATTATTCACACTGATTGGGAATTTTCAATCCCCAGTCTGCAGGCTTGCTATCACGCCTGTAGTAATCGTTTGTTTTTTTACCTCAACCCCGAATATGACAACCCATGCGAATACTCTCGATACTGAGAGTGATCATTCCGTTCAATCCAAACCACTAGAAAAGTCCGTACAAAATTTCATTGAAGTCTACGAAGCGCGGAGTCAATTTTTTGAAGAATCATTTATCGCAAAGATAAAAGAGCGCAACCGTAAGGCACTCGCCGAGCTGCTGCGATACCCCCTGCCACCTACAAAGATGGATTTGCGAAAAGAGTTGGCCGAATGTGTGAAAGCCAACCTTGCGGAGGACCACAAGTTTCCGTTAAAAAATGGAAAGGTATATACCATGGCAGATTTGAAACGCCTGGTGCCGGAGTGGGCTTCACTTGCGGAGAAGGTCTTGATGGAAAGTGATCCGGCATTAGCCGACAAACTCATGAGTCGTGAGCAATGGAACGCTAAAAGTGCGTTCGAAGTAACATTTGTCAACGCCACCAATGAGCTTAAGAACCTGAAAAAAATGAAGAGTGTTACCATTGGCCTGGATCACTACCTGAGGTGGGCAATCGAACCTCTGAAGAAAGCCATTGGCGAAGTAAGGGGCGTAAATCCCCCCGACAACGCACTGATCGGGTATGGCGACCGGATACCCCTTCGCGAAGCGTTGCGCACTGCCGAAACCCTCGAAAACGAATTTGCCAAAGTTCTAAAATCGAAATTGAAATAACACCTGGTTCCGGAGTTTCAGGTTTCAAGCTGAAGGATGAATAAACCCGAGACTTGAAATCTGAAACTTGAATTCGAACCATGCGAATTTGATCTACGTCCCTTCGAACACGATCTCCCTGCTCACCGCTATTCCGGCCATTGTTCCCATGGCTACCGAAGAGGCAATCGTGCGCATGCGAGTCGTGTTGTCGCCACAAGCAAAAACGCCGGGGATAGTAGTCCTCTGAAAAGCATCGGTCTTGATATACCCTTCTTCTGTCAATTCGCATCCGATTGCCCGCGGAATGTCGCAATGCTGCTCGAAGGCAACACGGGCATAAATGGCTTTTAGCTGATAGGTCGTGCCATCCTTGAAGCGAATACTGTTAAGAAGTCCGCCCGAATGGTCCAACCCCTCAATCTCCTTTTCGACAATTGGTATGTTTTTTCGGCGGAGAATGGATCGATGTTCTTCAGAAAGCGTCGGAGCACCATTGGTAAACACAGTCAGATCTTTAGTCCAGTTTGAGATGAGGACCGCCAGCTCGAGTGCAGTTTCTCCATTCGCAAGAATGCCCGTGGGTTGATTTCGTACCTCATATCCATGACAATATGGACAGTGAAGTACGGAAATCCCCCAGCATTCAGTGAACCCGGAGATTGCAGGCATGACATCCTTCACGCCTGTGGCAAAGATCAGTTTACCTGCCAGAAAGACGTTGCCATGACTTGTTGTTACTATGAACCCGTTGTCGTTTTTTTCTGCCGCGGTAGCTACCCCCATGTGAAAAGATACCGTATCGTATGACTGGACCTGGTTCCTGGCAATAGCTGCAATTTCATGAGGCTGCGCTCCGTCGCGTGTCAGAAAGTTATGCGAGTGCGGCGTTTGCCTGTTACAAGGTTTGCCGCTATCGATGATTAGGACCTTTCGCAACGCCCGGCCTAAAGACATTGCAGCTGAGAGGCCCGAATAACTGCCACCCACGATGATGACGTCAAATACCTGGTTAGTCATGTTCTATTTGATAAGAACTTTACGATCCGATTGGGCTACGTCATCCTTTTTGGTTGGGCCGGATGAGGACATAGAACGAATGATCGCATCGACGAGCGGTACCCCCGCAAATACGATCCAGGGTACCAATGAGACCGTCAGTATAAACGTTCTCTGATACAGCGGTAATTTCGATAAAGTCTCGCCGAAGAGGTAAAGAAACAACGTGATCGATGGATAGATCACAACCCAGATCTTTAGTGAAGCAATTAGTTTTCCCTTAACATTCATAGTAATTGATTAAAAGCGTTATTGGCTCCAAAGGTATGTTTGTCGGCCCGATCAGAAGTAGGACAGTAATGAAGTTTTACAGGACTTACCTGAAATTGTGCCGAAAGGCTTCCGGAGAAAGTCCAGTGTGTTTTTTGAAAAACCTTATGAAGTAGGAGGTATCGTCATAGCCAAGAAGGCCCGCGATCTGGTTCACCTGACTCGATGTTCCAAGCAGATGCCGCTTTGATTCCAGAATAATATAGTCGGTAATAACATCAGATGAAGTTTTGCCGAGGACTGTTTTGGTTATAGCGTTGAGCTGGTAAGGCGACACATTCAACATGCCGGCATATTCCGACGGTTGTTTATATTCCACGATATGTTTTGAAAGGAGATCCTGAAAATGATCAAGACGTTCTTGCATAAGCGTTCGCTCCTGGCTCGCCGGAATGCACGAATTTTCTCTGGCCAGCCTTGTCAACAATATCGTAAGGTGGGCCTTGATTACATCGATGTACCCTGGTTGTTTTCCGGAATTTTCTTTGTGGATGCCGCCCAACTGCGAATGAACTTCGTTGAACGTATGGTCGTCCAATTTGTAATGATTGTTGCAGCTCGCCCGGCGGAGCAATTGACCCGACGGGCTATCATCAGCATAAAACTCGCCATTGAATGAGAAAAGGTATCCCTGGGCGCCCGCCCGCAATGATACTCTATGAACCTGCCCGGGACGTATGATAAAAACCGAATTTACGGATATCGTGTGCGTTGTGAAGTCGATGTCGTGTATACCTTCTCCGTGCTTTAGGGCCAATATATAGTAAAAATCATGTCTGTGGAGATCACCGGTCAGATCCCTTCCACCCAAAAGAGTGCCGACATCCCTGATATTCAATGCCCAGGCATTGCTCTGACCAACATGTGTTCTTTCAATTTGCCGTACGGGGATTTTTTGCATGACGGGTATTCAGTTTCAAATGCTGAAACGCATTAGGGCGGCGACAAGTTCCACGAAGTGCTCAGAAGGATCACCGGAATGTCTCCACTTGAATGCCGCCGTAAATATCGCAGACAAACGGGTCTGATGCCCACTTGGAATTTGTCAACCTTGCTTAGCCGGCGAGGCCATATTTATGAGAATTTGTCAGCTGAATATTTAAAGTGGAGGAAGAGAATGTTCTTGTGTGAGGCTTCGGATGGATCAGTATTTTATAAGTCGATTGCAGTGTGCACTTACTGAATGGAACAAGCGGATCGTTGGTATCCGCTTGTTCCGGAAAAGATTCATTGACTCACATGCACTTACACATGCACTTCATGCTTTTGGTCCAGTTCCCTTGAACGCCTCCTGAGCTCCTCATCACTGACATCTTCGACATGGGTGGCAATCCACCAGATATTTCCGGAAGGGTCTTTTACTGCTCCGGCACGATCGCCATAGAATTCGGTCTTTGGTTCACGGACTGATGTTGCCTTTGAGTTCAAGGCCTTTTTGTATGTCTCATCCGCGTTTTCCAGATAAAGATAGAGCATTGCGGTTTGTGTTTGCATACCTTCCATAGTGTCAGAGATCATAATTGTCGAGTCACCAATGGTTATCACAGCATGCATAACCCGGCCATTGTCATGCAGCATCTTGAACATGAGTTTTCCGCCAAATGCCTGCTCAATGAAGTGGATCAACTCCGTCGCATTGTCGGAGACCAGATAAGGAGTAATAGTATGATAACCTTCAGGAACAGGTCTCACGGATTTACTTTTATTTGTCTTTTCCATGTGGATGAATTTTAAAGTTGTAAAAGGGGGAATAAATACATGCCGCCGTTTTGGTTATCGGATTTTGCAAAGGAGAAATCGTCGATAGCGCACACCGGCAATGAGCATTTCGCTGGATGTCCGAAGATGGCGATAAAACACAGGTGTTGAATGCGGGGCTTAATAATTGCCTATGTGGTATGAAAATAAAAAGAGCCACCGAAGTGGCTCTCAACCCCAGTCTTTGGCATGCTTCACATACTCGTTCTACCTTAAGACTTATTATCGGTTTCCAAATATTGAGCCATTTATGAAGGCTGTTAAAGTTGCCGTTTCCCGCCTGACGAGAGGCATTACGTGATCTACGGTCATAAGATCGGCTGCCTATTCGACGATATTTAGTTTTCAATGGACGCTATTTCGTATTGGAACATCAAACCGCGCCCGTTTTTCAGCCAATAATTCGATTTTAGACTGGCCAGCAATTTGAGTCGTCTTTTGAGACGGCAAACCCCTAAATGATTAACCCTTCATGATGATCGGCAAGGTAATCTTCAATCTGATCGAAACAGGAACGTCCAACGCGTTGTTGTCAAACTCACGGAAGCGGAATATCGTGATCACCAACGTTGCGAGTCTTGTGCTGTTTGTTGGTTCGGCCGGTCTCAGTCTACTTGAATCTTTATTGTATGGTGAAGTTGGCTACGAGTTAATGCTGGTTTCAGCCGCATCGATTGCACCCTTACTGTTAAATGCCCTCGGCCTTGCAAACATAGGTCGTCTGCTATTGAACACGCAATACCCGATAATATTTGTTGGATTTTCGATCTACACAAAGCTCGTGAAACGACTTGACGTCAATGTGGAGGATTTTTACGAGTTTCGAATCCTGCTTACCGGATTTTCCGTGTTGCCGTTACTTACCTGCAGCCTGCGCGAGAGATGGCTGCTTTTTTTTTCCCTGTTGGTAAATGTAACTTCGTTGATTTTTTTTGACCCGTTGCACGAGATCTTCGATGTAGGATTTTATGATGTAGGCCTCCAAAGCGAAGAGTATTACCTCAAGGCAAACATATTCCCGCTTTACTCCGGCTTGCTCATTCTGGGAGGGATCACATTACTCAAGTATTTCAATGCACGCTATGAATACCTTACAAACAGGCTTAACTCTAAATTACGAAAGAGCAATCGACTCTTGACAGAAGACAAGCGTGAGATACAAGTCAAAAACAGTGCGATTGCTGCACAAAGCGCTGAACTCGTCGCAAGTCAGGAATTACTTCTCAAGGCTAAGGACGTAATCGAGGATCAAAAAAAGAAACTCCAGAAGACAAACAACAAACTGGTGCGGGCACTTGTCGCCAAAAACAACGAGCTTACACAAGCAAACAGCGAGCTCACAAAATTCAACGAGGAACTCAGACAATTTTCGTACACTGTTTCTCACAACCTTCGCGGGCCCGTCGCGCGTATTCTCGGACTCACACACTTATTTGAAGTAGACGAAGAAGCTACAACCAGCGAACTGCAGGACATCGCGCAGCGTATCAAAAAAGCAAGTCACGAGCTGGATGACATAATTTCCGACCTTTCGAGGATCACAGATATCCGTAATTCGATGTACAAGATCAATGAACGCGTCGATCTCGATCAGGAGTGGAGACTCGCCGGCAAGGCGCTTGAAGCGTCGATAGATCATTCAATGGTTATCAGAACGGACTTTACCGAGGCACCGTACTTTTTTACGATCCGCCCCATTATCAGCAACATTCTGTATAATTTGCTCAGTAACTCCATCAAATACCGCCATCCCAGGAGACCTCTCGAGATTCACGTTAAGTCAATGCCGGTCAACGACAGGATCCTGATGACTTTTAAAGACAACGGGCTCGGGATCGACTTGCGTCAGTTCGGAAAGGACATGTTCTCGATGTATAAACGGTTTCACACTCATGTCGACGGGAAAGGGCTCGGTCTTTACATGATCAAGAATCAGATTGAGTCTATCGGAGGTTCGATCTCAGTGGCAAGTAATTTGAACGAAGGCACCATTTTTACACTTACATTCAAAAACTCAGTCAAGACTGAAGGACAGATCTTCTTTGATTCGAATTTTGCCCGCCTCCTGTACAATGCCAGACTGAACACGGCAACATTGGTTTGGAAAAGAACGACGACTTCGTCTGAATATCGCGAGGCATTTTTAAAATGTCTGGAGATGCTCAAATCCTACCACACGCCAGCCTGGTTGATTGATGCAAGAAAACAATCCGGAAATGTCAATGATGAAAATCGAAATTGGCTGTTCAATAAGGTTATTCCACAGGCCGCAAAAGACGGACTGTTGCGGTGCGCGCAGATTTGTAACCAGAGTGAATTGGATACGAGTTCCAGACCCCTCATCAAAGAAGAGCTCGCGATGCTGAATATCGACATCGTGTGTTTTTCTAATCTGGTGCAGGCAACAAATTGGCTTGAATCCAGGGATGAAGCCGGCCGGTATTTACACCTATCGAAAAAATTACAGGAATGAAAAAAGTCTATCAGATATGAAAGAGTTTTTGAGAACACTAATTCTCGTCGCCGCATGCATTTTTGTTCTTTGCGAATCTACGCGCGGACAACTGACTGAGGTTAGCACGTATCGACATGAACTTAACGAAGCGAAAAATGGCGCGGATTCAGCGCGGATATTCTGGAACCTCGCGCGTTGCTACTCACGGATACGATATGACTCGGCTTTGTGGTTTGGAGAAAAGGGCATCCGGCATTCTCGGGTCATCGGCGACCGTGGGGCTCTGGCCCGGGCGTTGGTCTATACCGGTGACATCTATGGCAATCAGAGCGACTATGCCGTAAACTTCACATATGTTCGCGAAGCAATCCGCATCATGACGGAGATTGGTGCCGGCAAAGTCGAGTTGGCTTTCGCCTATAAAGGCCTTGGAAGCGCTTTCTATCATGCAGGGAACTATGACTCTGCACTTCATTACTATTTCATCAGCAAGGAGCTCTCACCTGTTGCCAATCCGCAGGCACTGGCAGGCATTGGAAATGTATATGGAAGGATTGATGAGCCGGAGCTCGCGCTCAAGTCGTACAGTGAAGCTCTGGCAGTTGCCGGAGACAACGATGTCCTATATGCGAATGTACTGGGAGCCGCAGGGCAGGTATTACTCTACCGGGGAGAAATATATACTGACACAGCCAGACTACTTTTATCCCAGGCGATCGAAGGTGCTGCGAAGGCTGGCGCACACATTCTCGTCGAACACTATGGTAGGATGCTTTCTGCGTTACTGATCAATTCCGGTGAGCTGGATCAGGCCACGATTCTGGCAACTCAATCGCTTCACCTTAGCGAAAGTGTAGGCTCACGCCAGAATGTTGCCAACAGTCATCATCTGCTGGCAAACATCGCCTGGATCAGGAAGGCTTATGATCGATGTATTGCCCACGCGATGAAAGCCTATGAAATCGGCGAAGCCGACAATCTCCACTACATTTCCGAAAAGGCAGCGTTTGTGCTATTCAAGGCTTATCTGGCACAAGGCAAAGATCGTCTCGCGGAGCAATTTGAAGAAAAATATTTCAAAGCCGGTGACGCAGAGCATGCAAAGGTAAATGCTGAAGCGACGATCAAATATCGCGAGCAATATGCAGCCATTGAAAAGGAGACGGAGATACTCGAACTTCGAACACGGCAATATGAGACTCAATCCGTGGTCGCAAGACAGAAAAACGTTATTACCGTCGTGCTTTGTTTTCTCACCCTGGTCCTGGTTATAGCAGGTTTTATATATAAATCATATCAAACAAAGAAAAGGAACAATCTTAGGCTCGAACAAAAAAATTACCTTATTCAATCGAGGAACCAGGAGATACAGATTCGAAATCAAGAGATTGAACATCAAAAGGAGAGATTGGCAGAAATTTTAAGAGAGCGCGAAGAAGAACACGCCATGCTCGTCCACTCCGAGAAAATGATTTCGCTCGGACAGCTGACCACGGGCATCGCTCATGAGCTTAGGAATCCCATTAACTTTATTGCGGGTGGCATTTCGGGAATCCTATCACAAGTGGAATCCGTCAGAAGAGTCTATGACCTGTACACCACGATGAATGATCAGAACTATCGAAATGTTCTGAGCGCCGCAGAAGAGCTGAGAAGAGTGGAGCATGTTGATGAAACGTGGGATGAAATTGAAAAGTTGACAAGGACAATCCAGACAGGAAGCGATCGTGCAATCAAAGTTGTCAATGGGCTGCGCACGTTTGCTTACTCTGGCACGGAAAAGATGCAGGCAGCGAACCTGATCGAAACGATGGAGGCTGCGTTGACCATTTTGCAAAACGAGATTAAGAACCGGATAGAGATAATCAAGGATTTTGAGAACGTTCCGCTTGTTGAATGTAACGAAAGTGAGATCGGTCAGGTATTTCTGAACGTGCTGATCAATGCTGTTCACGCTACGCCTGGAACGGGCACAATTCGGCTCAACATCGAGTGCACAGAAGAAGCCAACATCGTGATCACACGCGTCACGGATTCCGGAGTAGGAATTCCTGCTGATATCCTTGAAAAAATATTTGAGCCGTTCTTTACGACAAAACCACTCGGAAAGGGGACTGGTCTTGGATTGTCGATCAGCAACAAGATCATTCAGAAGCACCATGGCAATATCCGGATCACAAGTGAACCAGGTGGCGGGACGGAGGTCGAGATATTGCTGCCCATAAAGCAATCACAGGAGGAAGGACAGACCGTATTATCCTGATTGGTATCTGCACGACAGATGACTTTGCAAATGCAGCTAGTCGTGCGTCGGATCTCCTGATTTACCTCGTTGTTTCTTTTCTCGAAGACATAAGTCGATATTATCTTTAATCAATTGGAGTCCTTCTTTGTTCTCCGGCCAGATTCTTAAATGGCGCGTTTGCGCTAGTTCAAAGTTTACGAGCGCCGCCTCGATGTCGCCCATTGAAAATTCCACAGTTCCCAGTGCCATCAGACATTCATTCATCTTTACATCCGAGTTATTCCGTTCGTACAATCTATAGGCCCTGGTAAAGAGTTGTTTTGCATGCGTGAATTCGCCGTCGAATAACTGCCTTACCCCAGTTATAAAGCAGCTGTCAGCGTGCATTTCCTGACTGTTCGAATCATAACAAGCAAGGATGGCGAGAGAAATGATGAGTAAGCCTTTCATTTTGAATTGTGGTGACGTAGCCGACTACCAAAAAATAGACCAATCGGCGTAATGTGTTTTCGTGCCATACTAACGGATGGTCTATTGATTTTGGCCTCGTCGATAACGAGATGTCGGATAAAACAACGGAATTTTGCGGCGCAGGCGCGACTGATGATCTCCGTTGTAGCGTAGTGTTTAAGTCGGCGAAGACAGTTTGGCTTTTTTTTGCTACGTATATCGCCGAAGCTTCTGGTTTATTTCCCTGGACCGGGGTTGGCCGACAAATTGCAAGGGTGTAAACAGTTCTATATTGGAAGCCTCTGTGATTATATGGCCTTCTAATGCGGAACAGACCAGAATTAAAACCAATTAAAGTTTGAACTACGAGCAATTACTTCTTTCCGGGGGATACCTGGCTGGTATTCTCCTGACACTTGTTCT
>CBHTUB010000106.1:0-14249 GCA_966095595.1 uncultured Chryseosolibacter sp.
GGAATGCGATGGCAAATCGGTAAGGCATGACATTCGTCATTTTCTGAAATCGTTAAAACATTTAGAATTGTTCTCAGATCAAAGGTATTTGGCCATGTTTACAGATAGAAAAGATGCAGGATTGAAACTTGCCCGCGCCCTTGGCAAGTACAAGGATCAAAACGCGATCGTACTTGGAATTCCCCGCGGTGGTGTTGAAATAGCTTACTATGTCGCATTGCACCTTAATGCCGACTTCTCGGTGATCATCACAAGGAAGCTTGGCCACCCTGAGAACCCGGAAGCTGCGTTTGGCGCCATAGCGGAAGATGGCAGTATTTACCTGTTGGAAGGAAATTCCGGGACTGTAATGGAGGAAGAGATGGACTACATCATCGAACATGAAAAAAAGGAAATTCAGCGTCGGATAAGGGTGCTGAGGAAGAATAAGCCGCTACCCGATCTGGAGGATAAGGTTGTCATCATTGCCGACGACGGTATCGCCACGGGGGCAACGCTGTTCTCCGCGATTGCCATGTGCAGAAAAAAACATCCATCAAAACTGGTCGTTGCCGCACCGGTTGCTTCACAGGGAATGGAGGAATCGCTTCGCACGATCGCCGACGACGTGATCATCCTGGAAAAACCTCCATTCCTCAATGCTGTCGGGCAGGGTTATCGGCACTTTGAAAATTTAAGCGATGAAGAGACTATCGCGTTCATCGACGCATGGGAAAACAGGTCGAGGAAGGCTTCGGTCACGGTTCTTTGAGCGATCCGGTCGGGAACGTTACTTGCCCATAACGGCAAGTCTCGGAGGACGCTCACCGCGCTTGCCGACGATTGCTTCGATATCGTCTTTGAAGATCACTTCTTTTTCAAGAAGCAGCTCTGCGATCTTTATCAATTCATTTTTGTGTTGCTGCAATATCTGTTTGGCCTTCTGGTAACACTCTTCAATAAGCTGCCTCACTTCTTCGTCGATGAGCTTTCCTGTCTCTTCACTATACGGTTTATGCATGGACAGGTCCGCGCGGCCTGTTGAATCATAGAAGCTCACGTTCCCTATTTTCCTGTCAAAACCAAAGTAAGCAACCATGGTATAGGCTTCCTTTGTCACCTTCTCGAGATCGTCCACGGCACCGGAGGAAACCTCGCCAAAGATTACTTCTTCGGCAGCGCGCCCGGCCAATTGTGCCGATAATTTTTGTACAAAGTGTGAATATGTCCTGATCTGTCGCTCCTCTGGGAGATACCATGCGGCGCCCAGTGACTTACCACGCGGAATGATCGACACCTTCACAAGTGAATCTACTTGCTCGAGCAGCCAGCTCACGATCGCGTGGCCCGCTTCATGATATGCAATAATATTCTTCTCCTCGGCCGATATGATCTTGCTTTTCTTTTCGAGCCCTGCGATGATCCGATCCATCGCATCCAGAAAATCTTGCCTCTCGACTTTTTCCTTTTTGTTGCGGGCTGCGATCAATGCGGCTTCATTGCAAATGTTGGCGATATCCGCTCCCGAGAAACCCGGCGTTTGTCCGGCAAGGAAATCCGTGTCAACGTTGTCTCCCAGCAGAAGGGGCCGCAAGTGAACCTTGAATATCTCCTTTCTTTCAGCTTGACTCGGCAGCTCCAGATAAATGTGCCGGTCGAACCTTCCTGGCCTCAGAAGTGCGGGATCAAGAATGTCGGCACGGTTAGTTGCGGCAAGCACGATCACGCCGGTGTTCGTACCGAATCCGTCCATCTCCGTGAGCAATTGATTCAGCGTACTCTCACGTTCATCGTTTACACCCGAGTAGTAAGCGTTTCGGCCACGCGATCTGCCTACCGCATCGATCTCGTCGATAAAAACGATACATGGCGCTTTTTCCTTTGCGCGTCTGAACAGATCACGGACACGCGATGCTCCCACTCCAACGAACATTTCGACGAACTCTGAACCCGAAAGGGAAAAGAACGGCACTTGCGCTTCTCCTGCTACAGCTTTTGCCAGGAGCGTCTTGCCCGTGCCCGGAGGACCGACAATGATAACCCCTTTTGGGATCTTCGCTCCGAGCTTCGTGTAACGCTGCGGGTCCTTCAGAAAATCCACGATCTCCCTGACTTCCTGCTTTGCCTCTTCAAGGCCTGCAACATCATTGAAATTGACCGGGCTCTTGCCATTGTTCTCCACCAAACGCGCCGTCGATCTGCCAAAGTTGAACATCGAAGTTCCCCCCGCACCTGATGTTCCGGAGCGCATAAAATACACCATTAGCAGGAACAGTCCCGTCAATGGAAGCAGCCATCCCAGCAGATCGGAGAAGCCGCCCGATTCTTCATAGCTCACGTCAATGCGATCCTTTAACGGCACATCCTTTTGAGCTTCTTCCATGACTCTCTCGAATACTTCAACGGAACCAATGCTGAATGTGTAGTGAGGTCCCGGGTTGATACCTCCCCTGCTCAGGCGGGATCTCATTACGTCGCGAAATTGCGGATCGTCGGCAAGATCCTGTTTTATATAGACCCTGACTGTTTCGTGGTTCACCACCACGATCCGGTCGACTGCCTTTCGGGGCAAAATATTCATCTGGAAATAGCGCCATGAAATTTCTTCGGCTGACGGAGAATATCGCGACATCACGATCACGACGAAAATACTGACTATAAGAAAAATCGGCCACCCGACTTTCGGAATGGGCGATCGCGGAACCCGACCAGTTTTCTTTTCCACTTTTTAAAAAATTTATATATGAGAAATTTCCTCCGTTTCGAGGAAATACATCATGACAGTGGTTAGAAAGCCCCATGATTAAAATCATGAATAGCCGGTCCGTGACGACAATCGGCAAAACATCCGATTCACGTCATTGAACCAGCAGGGACATGTGCGCTTTCTTCGTCTTTATAAATCCTGAACAATGAAAAAGAACAAAAGTATTCTGGCACTCGTGCAGGAGGCACTGGCCAACAATCCGAGACTCAAGGCTTGTCTCGATAATATCTACATTATGGTAAACGATGGCGCGGTGATCCTGGCCGGCTCAGTTACGCACGATTCGTTGAAGATCCTTGCGAAAGGTATTGTATCATCGGTCCCCGGTGTCAGGCTTCTCATTGATGATCTTAGAGTGGAACCCGTTCCCCAGCATCGCGTAGGCGTGCAGATCGACTGGGCAAAAGGAAGAATGGTATTGGTGTAACCCCCAAGACAAGTTGGTTGGCTGAGATCCGGCGTTTGGAATCTTCGTCGGATCTCTTTTTTTTAATCCACCTGTAATAAAGAAAGGTATGACCGGGTTTTTCCTGATCATACCTGTTTTATTGCTCTTCTGTTTCTATGAACCCGTTCTGCCATTTTTCTTCAGCTCCTTCCACTTCGCGATCTCCTGCTCGTTAATGCGTACGTAATCCTCGTCGTTCTTTTCCTTAGCTTCCTTGATGGATTGCTGTGCTGTATCGATCGCCTCTTTGTAGTTTCCCATCTTGGCGTAGATCTCTGCTTTGGTGTGGGTCATCCAATAAGCTCCCGGAGCATACTTGAGGGCCTTGTCTATCCACTCCATCGCCTGCTTAAGATCCCTGTCTGTGTCAAGGTAGTATTTCGCAGAAAGGTAATACTCCCCTGCCATCCTCGCTTCAGGATTGGATGTAAAGGTCTTGATGTCGGCCATGACCTTTTTATCCACAGCAGTCGAGATCCTGAATGAGACTCTTGTGAAATCCCACATCATCTGCACTTCGGCGCAACTTGTGCAAACATTGGCGAACTGAATGGTAAAGGTCTCGACTTGCTCCTTCAATGCCTGTGGTTTTACCTTTATCCGCAATTCGTCATATCTGTCGGTATATTCGAAATGACCCCAATGCCACGCATCGCGGCTAAAGATGATCGTCCACTCTTCCTTTCCGGGAATAGCATAAAGTGCATAAACGCCCGGCGTGAGCTTGAATTCGTCCTGAATGGTGATCTCTTCCTGGGCGAATAACTTCGTCGATGCATTTGCACCAAAACGCCAGATCCTGTCATAAGGCACCAGCTCGCCGAAAATAACACGGCCCCTTACACTCGGACGCGAGTATTCGACACGGACTTCGCTGTAACCGATCTTTTGCGATACGGTCGAGAATGGACTGAGATCAGGCATCACGATCTGTGCCTGAGCTTGATTGCCAACTACCAGGATTATTCCCAGCAGGAGACTGAATACTTTAACCTTTTTCATAACGATTCTTTTAATTGAATTTTGACCCGAAGCTATCCCCTTGCAAACGCCTCACGCCATGACGCCGCTCATGATCGCATAAGACTGTCATCGACCCGGCTTGCGTACGGAAAGCTTCCTCACCATTTCATCACGCACAGGATCGGCAGAAACTCCATACCCATGGACAAGGAGTCCCTTGTGGCCGTCGTGGGACTCGATCGCATAGACCACGGCCTCGTCATCAGGATCGGTATCACCTTCGAATCGGTATACTTCCGTGATGCCGAACTTGTCGGGATTGAGCGCGATAGCAGATTGACGAGAGTAGACGCCATTGAATCCGAGATTGAAATCTATGGTGTAACCACGCCTCTTCAGGTCGTTGATCGCCTCGGTAATTGTTCTATAGTTTGTCATACTTGTTGTTATTTTGTACATAAGGTCGCTGCCGATCGTATAAAGTTCCATGACGTATTCGGCTACAACGAATGATTGTGGTCACCCGGGATCGATGTTCGTACGATGACAAAAATCACGGCAGCCGATGACTCCCGTTATAACAAGCCTGAACGGGAAAGGGCAATTTCGGTTCATGATAACAACAGTAGAAAAGCAAGGCCTCCGAAAAAAACTCATCGACGCCTGCATTGCCAAACAGCAATTTCTCATCGACGATTTCAAGGAAAGGATCAAAGCTCTTACGGAAACCGAAGGTCTGGGAAATGAAGAGTCTTTCGACAATTCAGATGTAGCAGGAAACTCGGCCAAAGTTCCAGAGATCAACACGTTGAATGATCTTCTGACGTTCGCCAATACGGAACTGGAGCTCCTGGAAAATCTCAGGATCACCCAGGATGTCGATCGCGAATATGTTTCCCCGGGTGCCATCGTCGTCACCAATCACCATACATTCTTCGTCTCGGCAAGTCTGGAAAAGTTTACTGTCAGGGGACATTTGTACGTCGGGATCTCGACGAGCAGCCCTATCTACCAGGTGATGCACGGCAAGCGAAGGGGAGATGCTTTTGTCTTCAACGGCATTCAATATAAGATCAGGGATGTCTTTTGAGATGTCTTTTGATTTTTAATGCCTTGATCGTAATGTTCATAGAACATGAACAAGCGCGACAATTCTTCACGCGCGTGATCATGCCATGAGCCGATCATTTTCTGGCCTCAACGGTGGCAATAGATGCGATCAGCTTGCCGCTCATGTTGAAATAGTCGAAGTCGTTATTGGCTACAGCCTGTTCGCGACATTTAACCGCATCCCTGGCAGCTGATTCGTATGCACCCATTTTAGCAAGGATGCAGGCCTTCAGGTATATAGCCCAGTAAGCACCGGGCTCGAACGAGATCACTTCGTTGACCAAACTTAATGCAGCAGATAAATCACGGTCATTGTCCAGACAATATTTTGCGGCTCCGAGATAGTATTGCCTTACTTGTGCGTCATTGGCATTAAACAATTGACCATCGGGAACCCAGTTATCCCTTTCGACGAGCATGGGGTTATACGGAGAATGTTCAGCCCAATCGACGAGCGCCTGAAGCCAGATCTTATCCCACACATGGTACGAATCAACTGCATAACCGGCATGAGGATCGCTCCAATTGATGATCAGGTCCCGGTCTGCCCGCTGACTTTCATATACGACGTACAAGTTTTCGAGAACGGCGGCGGTGTCTTCCACAGGAATTGGATCGGAGGACTGTAGTTGTTTCCCACCACCTTCTACATCGTCTGTTACCACGGCTTGAACGCAGGCTGTAACGGCAATTGCCGCTGCAAACAGATATCTTCTTTTTACCATAACCTTATATTTAGGTTAAACATTAGGGCCAACTGACTTTTGATGAGACAATGTTAGCCGTTGATCTGTTCACCTTTCATGATATAAAGCGTTGACCTCCGTGACTTTTGTCATCGTGATGAAAATCATGACCTGCCCATGACTTCTATTATGGGAGTTCGTGAAACCTTGTTTCAACTTTAATTATTTCAGCACAAGTCATCACCGGCATGCCAAACAAATCGATTGTTGATCTTGATCTTTCAGCCGTGCCTGGCAAAAGCTATTGGAAAAATTGCAGCAGGGAATGGCGTGAAGAAGTCATTTATTTCCTGATGGTCGACCGGTTTCATGACAATCACAATCGAACGTCCGTCGACTCCACGGGAAAGCTCTCGGGATACGGAACATCGGAACAGCTGCGCAAATCGTGCGGTGGCACATTACAGGGCATTATCCGAAACCTCGACTACATCAGGGAACTGGGATGCACTGCGCTCTGGCTCAGTCCTGTGTTCGAGAACAATGCCGACTCGTATCACGGCTATGCCATCCAGGATTATACAGAGGTAGACAAACGATTCGGTACAAAGGAAGATCTTGCCAACCTCGTAGACGCGGCTCATGCACTCGACATGCGCGTGTTTCTCGATATCGTGCTGCATCATTCCGGAGACAACTGGAGCTACCCTGACGACCAGCAATACTATTACTACAACGGCACGGTCTTTCCGTTTGGAAAGTGGCGATACCAGGACAAACCTTCTCCCGTCGAACTACGCAATCCGGACCTCTATTCGAAAAAAGGACAGATCCGAAACTTCGACAGTTATCCCGAGACCCGTGAGGGAGATTTTCGGAATCTCAAAACTTTTCGAAACGATGATTCGCCCGAAGCACTGTATGTGCAGGAAGTCCTCACGAAGATCCATTGCTATTGGATCCGCGAGACGGATGTCGACGGATTCCGCCTGGATGCGGTAAAGCACATGGGTGAAAAGACCATCAGCCAATTCTGCTCGCACATCCGCGAATACGCCTACAAGCTGGGTAAAAGAAATTTCTTTTTGTTCGGTGAGCTGCTTGGCCCGGAAGAAATGTACAATCGATATATCGGCCCAAAGACGTCCATCAAAATCGAAGATACCGCCATCTATTATGGGCTGAATTCCGTGCTCGACTTTCCCCTCTACCACGTACTCGCCAATGTGATCCTCGGTAAATCGACGCCGGAAAAACTGATCGAACGATATGAATCTCTCCGACAGAGTGCGATGTTACGGGGAGAATTCGGTGAATTTCTTGTCACATTTATCGATAACCATGACCAGGTCGGGCACACCATCAAATCACGGTTCGGCAATGAGGCAACGGAACAACAGATCGTTGCAGGAGTCGGGTTTCTTTTGTGTGCTCTCGGGACACCATGCATCTACTACGGCACCGAACAAGGTTTTCATGGCACGGGTGACGGAGACTGGGCAGTACGCGAATGTATGTTCGACCTGGAGGGAACACAGCACAACACGCTGAACAAAAATAATTTCATCTACCAGGAGATATCGCGTCTCGCCACCATCCGGAAAAGCAGCGCAGTGCTGAAATTCGGCAGAATGTACATGCGGGAAGTTTCTCACGACGGAAAAACTTTTCAATTGCCCGTAACTCACGACTGCATGCTTGCGTTCTCGAGGATCCTGTACGATGAAGAAATTCTCATCGTCTACAACAGCTCCACCCAGCATGAGGATGAGGAATACATCGGGATCGATAGCCACTTAAATGCAGAAGGTTCGGTATTCCGGTATGTGTATGGCGGAAAGGGCAAGATCCATGTGTTAAAAAATGAAGACGGCAGCCGCCACTTCATCAAGGTAAAATTGAGACCATCCGAATTCATTGTACTTACCAATCAAACAGTTTGAATCAACACGTTCTGCGTTCAGCCGCTGATTTCCCTTGTGGAAACCTGATTCCCGCATAGAGATTTTTTTGGACTGCCAGTCGTCATGACGATGTACATTTTACACGATTTTTCATTGACAATTGTCATGCCTTCAGGTAAATTCAGTGCTGTCAAAAGAACCCCTCTATGCTTCGCACGATCTTAGTTATTGAGGACTCTAATGAAATCCGGGAGAACATTGCCGAGATCCTGCAGCTAAAGGACTATGAAGTGATTACAGCAACTAATGGAATCACAGGAATTCAGTTAGCGCTCAACGTCAAACCAGACCTCGTTTTATCCGATATCCTGATTCCCGAGCTCGACGGATTTGAAGTCATCAAACATCTGAAACAATTGGACGGCACCAGAGACATCCCATTTGTATTCATTGCCTCCCAGTCTGACAGACAAAATATAACACGCGCATATGAGCTGGGGGCATCGGGATATATCATCAAACCTTTCGACGGCGACGAACTCATCAGCCAGATAGAGCAGCTGCTTGCAACAATCGCATTGGACGATCAAAATCTCGACGCAAGCCGATCTTGATCATAGACAGAAAGCATCCTCAATTTTAGTTTTACGATCCAAACGCTTCTCGCGTGAAATCTATTCAGCAACTAAAATTGTATACTTATGAAAACAAATGAAGAACTCCGAAAGGATGTTATGGATGAGATCAAGTGGGATCCGCAGCTTAGAAGTGTCGCCACAGACATTGGCGTCGCAGCTAAAGACGGTGTCGTGACGCTCTCAGGCGTGATCGACACTTACTGGAAAAAGCTCGCCGCTGAAAAAGCAGCCCAGCGCGTGCTTGGCGTAAAAGTAGTTGCATGCGACATTGAGGTCAGGCTCGGATCGATCGGCAAACGCACGGACACGGAAATTGCTGAAGCCGTGCGCAACGCCCTGCGTTGGAACAGCTCAGTGAACGAAGACAAGATCGAGGTGAAAGTCGACAACGGCTGGGTTTATCTCGATGGAGAAGTAGACTTCGAATTCGAAAAACGATATGCACAGGAATGCGTAGAGGATCTCGTGGCCGTGCGTGGGGTTACGAACAGCATTGCGATCAAAGCAAAAGTTATCGACACACAGGATATTCAGCGCAAGATCTCCGCTGCCTATCACCGAAGCGCTACCGTAGACTCATCTTCGATCAAAATCGATACATCGGGAAGTAAAGTAACCCTGCGCGGTAGAGTGAGATCATGGGCCGAGAAAAAAGAAGCCGAAAACATTGCCTGGGCCGCACCAGGCGTACTGTCGGTGGACAACAAGATCGAAATCGACGTAGCGGTTTTCGCCTGATCAGACTATTACATCAAACTCGAGCGGAAGGATCACTTCCGCTTTTTTTATTCGATGACGAAAGTCTCTACCTGCCGGAACTTCGGTCATTTAGTGACGCAAGACAGCGTCCTACTTTAGAGAAAATATGCTACGATCATGAAATATCTGTTTCCCATTGCTGTATTGCTTGCTGTGACAGCGTGCGGCCCTCAATTACGCGTGTACACTGATCATGACCCCGAATACGAAATCAGGAACTTCAAAACATTTGCCTGGGGCGACAAGACAAATATCGAAGCCGGCAAGAATCCGCTTCACTATAACGAGCTAAACGATAAACGCATCAAATTCGCAGTTGTACGGGAGCTTGGATCCAAAGGCTACGAACATTCAGAAAACGATCCCGACCTCATCATTCACTATCACATTATCGTCGATGATCGAACCGTTGTCACCACCGAGCCTTACGGATATTTCTATGGTCCCTATTGGATGCGTATGCGGACCAATACGTACTCGTATCGTGAAGGAAGTTTGATCATCGATCTGATGGACCCGAAAACAAATTCATTGATTTGGCGTGGATGGGCAACGGCCGATTTGGACCAGATCACGCCGGATAAAACGGCAGACATGATCGACCGTGCAGTGACAAAAATATTCAAAAGCTTTCCTCGCTGCGCAGTCGGGCAAGGAACCGCCGTATCGAGTATCGACCTGAATTAACCTCAATAATCCGTTCCGCAAATGAAAACAACGATCACGACACTGCAAGATGCGCTGGAACACCAGCTTCGGGGCCTGGTCCATGCCGAGACAATGGTAAGGGGCGAATTCAGAAGCTGTGCGCGTCAGGCCACCTCGCCGGAGCTGAGATCTGTAATTGAGGAGTATGTCGGGAATGCAGACAACAAAATTCTCAAGCTCGACCGAATATTCAACTACCTGATGCAGGAACCGGGGCCAGGCCACAACGAGGTGATCACGAAAATGATCGATGAAACCCATCAGTTATTGAACTGCGCTTCTTCGCCGCATTTGAAGGACGTACTTATGGTCGCTTGCATACAAAATATCAATGCGTACAAAATTTCCAGTTACAGGACTGTATACCTGCTGGCAGTAGAGCTCGAGCTGGATACGGCCGCGGACCTTGCGCAGCAGATGCTGGAGTGGGAGCTTGCCACCGGCAAACGTCTTGCTGCACTGTCTATCCACGAGTTCAACAAGTTGAACGGATCGTTAAAAACAAAGTGATATGCTGGGCACACTGACCGAAGATCAAATCGAGCACGTACTGCGCACGCAGATCGTTGGACGCATCGGATGTTGTGCCGAAAATGAAATGTACGTCGTGCCCGTGACCTATGCGCTTCACAACGGTTACATTTATGCTCACTCGAAAGAAGGCCGCAAGATCCAAATGATGCGCAGGAACCCGAAGGTCTGCTTCCAGGTCGATGCCATGGAAAACATGACCAACTGGAGAAGCGTGATCGTGTGGGGCGAATACGAGGAGCTTAAATCAGAGAAGGAACAAAAGGCAGGAATGAAGATCATGGTAGACCGGTTGATGCCATTTGCAACGAGCGAGACGGTTCGTCCTTCCCATGGATTGGCGCATCCTCCGGAGGTCGTCGAAAAAGGATTCAAGGCTGTGGTGTACAGGATCAAAATAACGAAGTCGACGGGCCGGTTCGAAAAGACCACGCTGGATGACATTATTAACGCTGATGAAGTATAAACCACCAGGAACATGATACTCGACTTTAACAAACATGCGATGAAGGGAAATGAATTCCTGAATCGCCTCGAAGACAACCTTGGAGATGCAGACAGGGCACACGCCGCGCGTATCCTCCGATCCACCCTGAGAGTGCTGAGAAACCACTTGACCTTCGAAGAGTCGCTGCAATTGCTCTCACAGCTTCCAATGCCCATCAAGGCCGTTTATGTAGACGGCTGGAAGAAGGGCGAGCACAAAAAGATCAGAACTGTCGACGATTTTCTGATCGAGATCATCATGGAGGATGGCAGCAACGCGTGGCGGGACTTCGAAAACAAAGAGGACCTCATTGATTGCGTGCGGGCCGTCATCGACACGATGAGGCTGTATGTGAGTGCCCAAGAAATAGACCAGGCGTTGGGCACGCTGCCACGCGCACTCCAGGAGATCCTGGAATCTTCGGAAATGTAAAGGTCAAAAAGAAGTCTTCGTGTTCCGGGGACTTCTTTCCCTATACTGCTCCGTTACCATTTATTTTTTATCGCCTTTGTCGCGCATCGTGCCGTAAACGTAATCCCACAGCGGCGATGAGACCCCGAATACAACTTCACCATCTTTATAATGGTGGATCGCATGGTTTACCCAAAGCGACTTCAGCCAACCTTTGGGAGGCGGGTAGGCATGCACGACATAATGAACGAACAAGTATAGGGCATACCCGACCAGAAAACCCGGCATAAATGCAAATGCCAGATCACCCATCACCAGGCGACAAAGCAACAGAAGGATCGTCGCGATGGTTATGCTCAGCAACGGAGGCATCGCCAGTCTTTCCTTGTCCCTTGGAAACTCATGATGCACCCCATGCACTATATATTGAAATTTCTTTTTGAATGCCGTGGGGGTAGGAATGTGGAACACGTATCGATGCACGTTGTATTCAACCCATGTAAAGACCAGAATGCCTACGAAAAAGAGCACTGTCGTGTGGCTTCCCGAAAGGCTGGTGTGACCAATGCTCCAATAAAGTATTGCGACGGCGTACGACAAGAAAATGACGATAGGAATGGCAATATGTGTTCGCGTGAGTTTTTCAAGAACAGGAGAAGAAAATAACTGTCCAGACCCGGTGCTTTTCGGCCTCTGCTGTATGTCTCCGTTGTTATCCATATACATGAAACGATTTTCGCGAGGCGTCCAGGAGCGCTTTCACCTTATTGTCATCTACCTTTGGAAAATCGGCGAAGTATTCGTGCGCGGATTCAAGTGATGGCTCCATTCTGAGAAACTTGAGGTCATCTGCTTCAGCGCTCACAATTCTTGCAGCCTCGGCCGCGACGATAGGCACCGCTACGATCACTTTTAAAGGGCTCTGCTTCTTTATACCCCGAAGACATGCGATCACGGTGTCACTGCAGGAAAGGATATCATCGACCAGGATCACAGGCCGATAATGAACCGACTGCGGCTTGCGAGACCCGTAATATTTCCTCATATCATAGGAAATAGCATTCTTCAAAAGAAGGATCTGATGGTAGATATAGTCCTGCGGAATGGTATGCGCATCATCATGGATAAAAACATCATGTTCGCTGACAGATCCGATAGTAATCTTTCCATTCGCCGGATGTTTGATCTTCCGGCAGGGTATTACTTCCAGTGGCAAAGACAAAGACTCTGCAACGGCCGCTGCCACACACACGCCACCATGTGGTATGCCCACCACGACGGCATTGCTATGCTTATACGCCCACAACATCTTGCCAAGCTGATGTCCAGCTTCCTCACGGTCCTGCAATAGCGCATTCATAATCATTGGTTGCATGGTAATATGGTTTCCCCTAAAGTATAGGCCGTTTTCGCTTACGAACATGACGATGGTCATCAATATCCCATGATTAATGTCTCGCTGCCCGGACATGACTTTAATCATCCGGAAGAAGGGAAACGGTCATATTAAACAGGCGTCAGGGCCAATAATTTGCATCATGACAGAGGCAAAATCAGAGATCAAATTCCTGCGGGGTCCCCAATCACGATGGGACGAGCTGACGTTCACGGTGAAGACACTCATCGAATTCATACGCGGATTTCGGGCATTACATTTCATTGGACCGTGTGTTACTTTTTTCGGTTCGGCGCGATTCGATGAAAATCACGAATACTACAAGATCACGAGAAAAGCCGCCAGTGAAGTTGCCCGACTGGGTTTTACGATCCTCACCGGCGGCGGCCAGGGATTAATGGAAGCTGCAAACCGCGGAGCAAAGGATGTAGGCGGGAAATCCGTTGGTTGCAACATCGTACTACCGATGGAACAGGAGCCCAATCCCTATCTCGACAAGTGGGTGAACATCCGCTACTTCTTTGTCAGGAAAACACTGCTGATCAAATACTCCTTCGCATTCATTGTTGTGCCCGGAGGCTTCGGTACGCTCGATGAGTTTTTTGAAGCGCTCACCCTGACCCAAACGAAGAAGATCAATCAGTTCCCTATCATTGTTTTCGATCGCGCCTACCACAAGGAGCTTCTTGAACATATCGAGCTGATGAAAAAGAAAAAAACCATCTCCGATGAAGACCTCAGGCTCATACTCGTGACAGACTCGATCGACGAAGCGCTGGAGTTTATCAGGGAGCAGAGCATCGCCAGATACGGACTCGTCCCTAAAAGGAAGGTCTCTCCGATAAAGTGGTTACTGGAACATACATAGACCGAAAAACTAAATTCCCATGAAAATCGATCGCAAACATATTCTCGTTACCATTGTCCTGATCATTTTGCTAATTTCACTTGCAATCAAAGTCTGGGGGCTTATCTGAAACACCCGACTCCTTTTCAATGAAAGCGTGGTTATTGAATAGCGTTAGTGATCTGAGCACCGAAGGTGAACCGTTGCGGCTTGCGGACGTACAGGACCCGTCCGTCGGGCCAGGCGAAGTTCTGGTACGCGTGGCGTGTTGTGGCATTTGCCATACCGAGCTCGACGAAATAGAAGGCAGAACACCGCCTCCGAAATACCCCGTGATCCCCGGACATCAGGTCGTCGGCACAGTCATAGAAAAAGGAAAGGAATGTAAGCGCTTGAATGTCGGCGACCGCGTCGGCGTGGCGTGGATCTCGGGAGCGTGCGGAACATGTGAATTCTGTGTGGCCGGATATGAGAACATTTGTAAGGACTTCGTTGCGACAGGAAGAGATCACAACGGAGGCTATGCGGAGCTGATGACTGTCGATGAACGATTTGCCTATCGCATTCCCGAAGTGTTTTCCAATGAAGAGGCGGCTCCCCTATTGTGCGCCGGGG
>CBHTUB010000107.1:0-14055 GCA_966095595.1 uncultured Chryseosolibacter sp.
TCATTGCAGCTTCTGCTTTCGCTCGCCACTGTAACGTTTCTCATCATCAACTCAAACAATTAAAGAAATGCCAGCTCAGCACCCTGCGCCCTACAGAAATTCTGAAGACGACAGCTTCAATATCAAGGAACTCTTATTGAAATACTCCCGCCATTGGAAGCTTTTCATGACAACCGCCATCGTGGCACACACCGGCGCTTTTATTTACAATCAATACACTCCGCCGGTCTATAAAGTGGAAAGCAAATTTCTGATCAAGGAAGAAGGTAACGCGATAGATCTTTTCAATGCAAGTGAAATGGGAGCGAAAGACATTGTCCCGAAAGGTCAGAAGATAGCAAATGACATGATCATGTTGAAGTCGCGCAACAGTGCTGATCAGGTCCTCAACCGTCTTGCATTCGATGTCGAGTATTATGAAGAAGGAGTTTTTACCTGGCGAGAGCTCTATGGAAAGACGCCGATCACAGTCGAGGCCGATTGGAATCATCCGCAGCTGACTGATGGCTTTATAAAGATCAAGTGGCTGGATGACAAGAATTATTCGCTGGAGTTTATCGCAAAGAAATATGTTCAATTTAACGTTTCTGAGTCCAGTCAGATGACCGAGGCGCCGGTAAGTTCCGTGACAGGAAAATTTGGGGAGTGGACGGGGTTGCCCTACCTGCGTATAAAGGCGTTTTACGTTGGATTACAACGCGCTGGTTCCATAGTGATCAAGTTGCGCGATCACGAGAGTCTTATCACGCATTATACAGGCGACGCTTTGCAAATTGTTCCGGCAGATAAACTCTCCTCGATCGCCATACTGACGCTTGAAACCGCTCAGCCCGAAAAGGGACGGGCCTATCTAAATACGCTGATGGAAGTATTCCTTGAGAACGAGCTCCATGACAAGAACACGATCGCAAGCAATACCATCAAATTCATAGATACCCAGCTAACCGGCGTTGGCGACTCATTGAATCTCGCAGAGGAAAGCCTGGAGAAATTCCGAAGCAGCCACCGCACCTACGATATTTCCTCCGAGGGAAATACCATTTTCGAGAAGCTGTCGGAGATGGAAAAGAGCCTCGCGGAGGCAAAGTTCCGTCGCAAATACTACCAAAACCTTTCCGATTATCTGAAGAGTGAGGATTACTCGAAGATCATGGCGCCATCGGGACTTGGTATCGAAGACAATGTTCTCAACAAGCTGATCGAAGATCTCATCCTGTTGCAATCGGAGAAATCCAAACTATCGGCAACCCAAACGGAAAACTCACCCACAGTAAAGGAAGTCAACAGAAAGATCGGCGATCTCACGGGGTCGATAAAGGAAGTACTTAAAAATGTCGATCGCAATACGAATATTCTCATTGAAGACCTGCAAGGCAGGATAGGCAAGATAGAGAATCAATTCGGTTCATTGCCTCAGACCGAGCAGGAACTCATGAATATCCGCAGAAAGTATTCTCTGAACGAAGCGATCTATACATTCCTGCTTCAAAGGCGTGCAGAAGCGGCCATCGAGCTGGCATCGAACACGGCGTCGAACAAGATCATCGATTCTGCCGTGACAAACGTGAATCCGATGCAGATCCGTCCACTGCTCAATTATATTCTGGCGTTGTTCATCGGAATTGCATGCCCGGTTGCATTGTTGTTCCTAAAGCAAATATTCAGCACCACGATCACGAATATTGAGGAAGCCGAAGAACGGCTGCAGGTGTCGTCACTTGGGATGATCGCCAAAAACAAGGAAAAATCTGACCTGGCTGTTGCGATGGAGCCGAGATCGTCACTTGCAGAATCGTTCAGGGCCTTACGAACGAATATCAATTTCCTCGTAACCCGCACCAAACACCTCACGATCCTCGTGACGTCCAGCATAGCAGGCGAGGGGAAGAGTTTCTGCGCCGCCAATCTTGCCGCTGCTTATGCGATGAGCGGAAAGCGAACGCTTCTGATAAACTGCGATCTCAGGAAGTCTTACAAATCCCAGAAGGAGCAGACGGTTAGCAACACGCGCGGGCTTTCCACTTACCTCAGCGGACAGACACCGGAACTTGCGTCCATCATTCAAAAGGAGAAACTCGGTTTCGACATTATCACCCCGGGGCCCGTTCCTCCTAATCCGGCAGAATTATTGGTGAGTGATCGATTTGAAAAAGTGCTTGAACAGCTAAAACGTGATTATGAAGTGATCTTGCTGGATTCATCGCCCATTGGCATCACGAACGAAACGTTGCACCTTACACGGCTGGCAGACTTCACGCTGTTTATATTAAGATACAGTTACAGTAAGAAACATTTTATCGACGATATCAATAATCTTAAGGTTGACAAAAATCTATCGGGCATTTATGCGGTTTTCAACGATGTTGATCAGAAGCACCTGAAGCATAACGGCTATGGCTATGGGTACTATGCTGAAGACAATAAAACTAAAAGACGCAATGTCATTTTATCGATGTTTCACAATAAGGCAGCGATGTAGAACGGTTAAACCCCACAAACCATGGATCTCAGGAATAAAAGAATACTTGTAACCGGTGCCGCCGGATTTATCGGAATGCACACCTGTGCCAAACTCATCGAACAGGGTGCGCAGGTGCTTGGTCTTGACAATCTGAATGCGTATTACTCCGTCGCGCTCAAACAGGCGCGGCTAGCGGAGCTTGGTATTCTCGTTGACAACTTTAAGGACGGTGACATTGTGAAAAGCAACTTCCATCAAAACTTCAGGTTTGTAAAGACCGATCTGGAGAACATGGAAGTAATATCGAAACTTTTTGAAAGTGAAAAATTCGACTATGTCGTTCATCTTGCTGCTCAGGCCGGTGTACGATATTCCATCGAAAATCCGCACGCATACATCAGCAGCAATATCCAGGGTTTTCTGAACATCATTGAAGCTTGCCGGACAAACCACGTAAAGCATCTTTTATATGCCAGCAGCTCCAGTGTCTACGGGCTCAATTCGCAGGCGCCGTTCAATGAGACGCAAATGACGGACAAGCCAGCATCACTTTATGCGGCGACAAAAAAATCGAACGAGCTGATGGCGCATGTATACAGTCACCTTTACAAATTGCCTACAACCGGTTTGAGGTTGTTTACCGTATATGGACCGTGGGGCCGACCTGATATGGCGCTATTTCGTTTTACGGATAAAATATTGAACGACCAACTGATAGAGGTCTTCGGCGATGGCACGATGACACGTGACTTTACCTACATCGATGACGTTGTAGATGCTATTGTGAGATGTATCGAACGCCCCGATGAAAATCCAGACGTTCCGCATCAGGTTTTCAACGTGGGAAATGCATCCCCGCGCCCGGTGCTTGATTATATAAAAGCCATTGAAAGGTCCGTGAACAAGAAAGCATTTATGACCCTGTGCCCCGCGCACCCGGCCGACGTTCATGATACACATGCCAACATAGGTGCGCTAAGCCAGCATTGTGGTTACCATCCCGCTACGTCCATTGAGACCGGCGTCGCCCTTTTTGTGGAATGGTACAAAAGATATTATTGGAACGGTACCCGGGAAGCAGCAAGCGCATCACACTAAAAGCAAGGACATTTATTAATTAACATAGCATATGAAAATCGCAGTCATTGGAACAGGATATGTTGGATTGGTTACAGGTACTTGTCTGGCGGAGACCGGAAATACTGTAACGTGCGTCGATATCGATGCCGAGAAAATAAAAAGACTAAAAGCGGGAACGCTGACCATCTATGAGCCCGGCCTTGAGCCGCTCTTCGAACGGAATGTTCGAAAGGAACGGTTGTTTTTCACCACCGATCTTGCCGAAGGTGTGGATGGAGCGAAGGTTGTGTTTCTTGCACTTCCAACACCTCCCGGGGAGGATGGTTCCGCGGACTTGCAATACATTCTTAAAGTCGCAGGCGATCTGAGTTACCTCCTGACCGATTATACCGTCATCGTAGACAAGAGCACTGTACCCGTTGGAACAGTCCAGAAGGTCAGCGAACGCCTTGCAAAGAATAACCTCGTACCATTCGACGTGGTATCCAATCCCGAATTCCTCAGGGAAGGGGTGGCAGTTGAAGACTTTATGAAACCGGAACGAATCGTGATCGGCACGCGATCGAAGCGGGCAAAGGCTCTCCTTGAAACGCTGTATGCCCCCTATGTACGGCAGGGCAATCCAATCATCTTTATGGATGAACGTTCCGCAGAGCTGACCAAGTACGCAGCCAATTCATTTCTTGCGACAAAGATCTCCTTCATGAATGAGATCGCCAACCTCTGTGAGCTTCTCGGCGCCGATGTGGACGCCGTGAGAAGAGGAATGGGAACAGACAGCCGCATCGGGAAACGCTTTTTATTTCCCGGTATCGGCTATGGAGGGAGCTGCTTTCCCAAAGATGTCCAGGCATTGGCAAAATCGGCGGATGACAACCACTACGATTTCCGGATCCTGAAAGCCGTGATGAGTGTGAACGCATCCCAAAAGACGAAGCTTGTGAAAAAGATCAGGGAACATTTCAATAATGACCTTGTCGGGAAGACGATAGCAGTGTGGGGACTTTCATTCAAACCGGAGACTGACGATATCCGTGAAGCCCCGGCAATTGACAATATCAAAGCACTGTTGGATGAAGGAGCCACTATTCAGGTGCACGACCCCGAAGCCATGGCCAACGTAAAAAAAGTGTTCGGAGACCGCATAACGTATTTTGGCAGCCCCTATGACTGCGCGAGAGGTGCCGACGCAATTTTTATCGCAACCGAATGGTCCGAATACAGGGCACCCGATTTCGGAAGATTAAATTCCAACCTGAAAGCGAAAGTGATTTTCGACGGACGTAATCTATATGATCCGCAAGCCATGAAATCGGAAGGATACACATACGTCAGTATTGGAAGGGAAGCCGTCGATTTAAGTAAGACAGTAGCGCATGAGGTGCAATAAAAATAGACCGTAGCCCGTTTTCTTAAAAGGAGAAATTCGCTCAGCGTCCGAGAAGAAATGAGGGCAGGACGATAACTATGCTTTGGGTGATGTGATCGGAGACCAACTTATGGATGATCTGTAAAACTTCACCGGGCAGCGTATTGTCCATATGCTAAAAGCTAGCCTGACAATGCCCGCAGGTGAAAAGCTTCCCGGCAAAACAATATTCCACCGTAACTACCAGGCGCGACACCCTGATAAAGATCATGTTGTGATCACATGAAAATCATGGAAAGAGGTGTGTGGTTTTTTAAAATTTACGATGTATAAACGCCATGATTGCAAGAAAGTCGATTAAAAAAATACTGGTCACCATGGCTATCGCGTTTGTTGTGATAGCGATTGTTGCGTACATGGTCGTCACCAAACCACACCGCTCAGTAGATAATGAAGAAGGCGTTGCAGTGAGTGCTGTCCAACTGTTCAATGAGTTTCGGGACAATGAAACGGAAGCCAATAAAAAATATCTGGATGTTACAGTCGAGGTAACGGGTGAAATAGCCGAGATCAGTGAGGATATGGATGGCAAGCAGGTGATTGCATTGAAAACTGATGATCTGATGTTCGGCATCCGATGCACAATGACTAAAGATCAGGAGGGATCGAAGCCTGGAGATCAGGTGACCATCAAGGGAATATGCAAGGGGTTCTTGTCGGATGTGGTAGTAACGGATGGAATAATAAAAAAGCAATAACTATGAAAATCGGAGGACTGGCGCGGGGTGCGGTAATAATTGCAGGAATTGCGATCGGTGCTTGTGTCCATGAACCAATAGTCTATCCGGAACCTCCGGTCGACAATCCGGATCCCGGTTGCGACAATGATGGCGTGATTTGTTTCGAGAGCAGTGTCTTGCCGATTTTCCTTTCGTCCTGTGCGCGGAGTGGTTGCCATGATTCACAATCACGTGAGGAGGACTATGTGCTCGACAGCTATGCGAACATTATAAAGCGGGGTATTACACCTGGAAATGCGAATAACAGCAAGCTATATAACGTGCTTTTTGCAGGAGGAGAGGATCGTATGCCCCCGGATGGGTCACTCACTCAGGCGCAAAAAGATTCGATAAAGGTATGGATCAATGAGGGAGCGCCCAACACGGTCGATTGCAATTGTTTTTGTGACACGACGCAATACACGTTTGACCTCGTCATCGGCCCTATTTTGAAAAACAGCTGCGTAGGCTGCCATGAGGCTGGATCGTTGGGTGGCAATATCGATCTATCGACATATGCAAAAGTTGTGATTCAAGCTGACAACGGAAAGCTGCTCGGTAGTGTCTCGCATGACATTGGCTTTTCGCCGATGCCTAAAGGAGGAAAGCTGTCCGATTGCGAGATCACTCAGATAAGGAAATGGATAGAGGCTGGAGCTCTTGATAATTAGTAGTATGCAATATCAAAGACTTTTCAGAATACGGAGATGGATCGTGGCGATAGCCGCCCTGATGCTGGCCGGATGCTATTACGATGACGAGGCAACCCTGTATCCCAATGAAACGAATTGCGATACAACCCTGGTTGCCACATTTGATAAGGATGTTCTGCCGTTGCTAAATGTGCGATGTAATAGTTGTCATTCGGGAAGCTCGCCCTCCGGAAATATTAAACTGGATACTTACGCCGAAGTAATGAAGTATGTCGATAACGGGAGCCTGATGGGCAGTATCAACCATGCGTCCGGTTTTTCGGCCATGCCCAAGAATGGAAGCAAGTTATCACTTTGCGAGATCCGGAAAATTCAAACATGGATCGATGCGGGTGCAGCTGGTAATTAAAAACAATGTGTATGAAACGGATCTTGATGACGTATGTCTTTGGAATGCTGAGCCTGTCACTGTTCTCACAGTCCCTTTATATGACCAGAAGCGGGCAGGTGTCTTTTTATTCTAAAACGCCTCTTGAGAATATTGAAGCGGTAAACAATGAAGTAACCAGTATGTTGAATACCAGTTCGGGCGAAATTGTTTTTGCCGTGTTGGTCAAGAGCTTCCGCTTTGAAAAAGCATTGATGGAAGAACATTTCAACGAAAACTACATGGAATCGGATAAGCTTCCTAAGTCGACCTTTCAGGGAAAAATTACCAATCTGTCCGGCGTTGACTTTACAAAGGAGGGATCCTATCCGGTCGATGTCGAAGGCGACCTTACTATCCATGGGGTCAGACAGTCTGTCGCAACATCCGGCCATCTGGTGGTTGCTAAAGGCAAGATTGCGCTGAAGGGAGTCTTTACCGTAAAGCCGGCCGACTATAAAATTCAGATACCTTCGCTGGTGTCCGAAAAGATCGCCAGTACGATCGATGTAACGATAAATTGTCAGTATGAGCCTAAATAGAATTACAATCGCGGTCATTTGGTTACTGATTGGCTCTTCCATTTCGGCATGGGGCCAGGACGATCTAATGAAAATGCTGGAAGAGGAAACCGATAAGAAGGAGACCATTGAATTTACCACGGCAACATTCAAAACAACACGCCTGATCAACGGACATTCGATCGAGAATGTCGCGCCGGGGGTGCTGGATTTTCGTGTCTCACATCGTTTTGGTTACATCAACAGTGGATCATATGAACTCTGGGGCCTCGATAATGCGACCATGCGCCTGGGCTTCGACTATGGATTATCGAAAAGACTCATGATCGGTATAGGGCGAAGCACCTATCAAAAGCAATATGACGGTTTTACGAAATTCAAATTGGTCCGCCAATCAACCGGACTGAGAACGATGCCGTTGTCGGTTAGTGTAGTGGCAACGATGATGTATAAATCAATGAAGTTTGAAAATCCAGACCGGGAAAATTACCAGACTTCCAATCTTTACTATTGCGGGCAGATCATCTTTGCAAGGAAATTCAGCGAGAGCTTGTCACTACAGATCGCGCCCACCGTTATTCATTACAATCTCGTTCCCACGGCCACCGATCCAAACGATCTGTTATCGATCGCGGGTGGCGGACGTGTCAAGATCAGCAAAAGGGTCAGCATTAACGTCGAATATTGTTATCAGCTGCCTGCGTACCAATTTACAGGAACCCAGAACTCTTTGTCGGTTGGCTTCGATGTTGAAACCGGTGGGCATGTGTTTCAATTGTACATGACGAATTCCACGGGTATGACGGAGCGAACTTTTATTACGGAAACTACAGGTAATTTCTTTAAGGGAGATATTCACCCCGGTTTTACCATATCGAGGGTCTTCACGATCAGCAAACCCAGGTTAAATAAAGCTTGAGATCAAATCGAACATTGATAGTAATTCAGGGACGAAAAGTTCTCGCTTGCCATTCTATTGACATTCCTGACATTCCAGGATTCGCAAATCCAGCTCAACCCTGGATAGGAACGTTCGGATTTTCCTGCCCTTCGTCTATCGGGAGTGCTTCGTTGTGGGTGACCTCGGGCGTTTGGTGCTGCAAGTTATCCACGGCAATACGAAGTCTGTTGTTTACTTCATGAGCTATATTGAGGAGCTGCGGGGTCGCGGTGTTTTTGTCTATTCCTTCCATTGGACTTATTGCAGAGACTTCCACTTCATGGTTTTCGTGTTCCTGAATCACCACGTTGCATGGAAGCATTACCCCTATATGTGACTCGAGACTCACCGCTTTATAGGCAAAGTCGGGGTTGCATGCGCCGAGGATTTTGTAATTCCTGAAGTCTACGTTGAGCTTTTGCTTAAACGTCTCCTTCAGGTCGATACTCGTAATTATGCCAAAGCCCTGTTGCTTTAAATTCTGTGTTATCTTCTCAACCGCACCCTGAAATGGCATGTTCAGTTTTCTTGAATAATAATATTCCATAGTCATTGATTCGTTAAATACATTTGTTGCGTTTACTCAGTGTTTAATTTTTCCTGCAACGATCAACATCCCTTGTCCGGAGATATTTCGTCGACGCCCCGGCTATCGCAGAACGGTTTTCAGGCTGGTGATGAGAATACGTGAAAGATATTTATCCAAATCACTGTAGTTGGCGAGGGATATCCGGTGGATCTGTCTCGTCTCGATGTTGTAATACAATTCGATGAAGTGCCCATTTAGACCGTACAGGAAAATCCGCTCATCGTAATATTCGATTGACATGATAGTCTCAGCAAATTCATGGATAAGCCAGGCCTTGTCCACAAGACTCAAGTCGTCAAACGTTCTATCCTTCATAGCTCACAATTTTAGCAATTGATTTCACGGTCAAATTCGCTCACTGCCATTTAAATCCCCACGAGGTCTGTCATGCTTTTGTGTGATTTATATCAGATTCTTCGGTTGTTGTGACGAAAATCATCGCCGATCCGAGATACGATCATTGAAGGTAGCTATGCAGACGTTTAACCTTGAATAAAAATTTGGCTGTTATGGATTTGACGATCAAAAGAAGTGTAATCAGAGCGTCGCTTGAGAGCCTGGTCGACCAGCTTGTCGAGACGTTAGATAAAGCCGGTTTTGTGATTTGCGGCATAGCCGACCTGCAGAAGGAGCATTTTGATGCGTTGAAACTGCATCACAGAAAGTACAAGATTTTGTCCGTCGACTTTCCTGCAATTTCAGCTGAGATGCTTTCGCAGCAACCAGACGAGGGTATGCTTCTTCCAACCTGCATTTCGGTGATTGAGTCCTATCCCGGAGAGGTGGTGATAACCATTACAAATCCCTCGGCCATCATCGCTTCAATTGCCGGTGATGAAAGAATGACAACGCTGGCAAGACGCGTCACGAGCCTGCTTGAAAAAGCCGTCCGTTCGCTGGAAAAAGATACCACCGTTGCGCCGGATCTTGTCACCTCATGGGACTGAGCGCCGGAGAGGTATGACAGTAGTTCAAATGGCCTATACAAAAGGATCACATTAAGGATTTGAAATGAATAGAATAATACTTTATTGGCTGCCGATGCCGGTGATCGGGGTGTTGAACGGCGTGTTCAGAGGCCTGGTGCTGATGCGCTTCACGTCAGAATTTCACGCGAAGCAATTGTCTTCCCTGACGTTGATCCTGTTGCTGTTATTCTATGCAAATACTGTTTTTTACAGGCTGCGGATAAGCAGGATAAAGACCGCATTTCTCGCGGGGCTCACCTGGGTGGTATTGACGATCGCTTTCGAATTCGTGCTCGGTTACGTGGTGCTTCAACAGGACCCTGCGATCATGTTGCAAGAGTACAATGTGCTTGCAGGAAACCTGTGGTCGCTCGTTCTTGTTGCCATATTTTTTCTCCCATACCTTTTGTTGAGGTTCGACATGGTGCAAAGGCGGCATACGCAGGACCTTAAATAGCCAACTGCATGTCATAGATGTGATTCAGGCCAGTACGAATTACCGGGATGATATAAATCATGTATTTCAATGACGATACTCAATGTCTGAGTGTGATCTGGCAGATATTTTTGATACATCAACAAAGATTTATTGCCATGAAAAAAATATTAGTTCCCTGTGATTTTTCAAAACCGGCCATCAATGCTTACCGGTTTGCGCTTGATATTGCGCAGCAATCGAAAGGTACCATCCATCTTGTTCATGTGATTGAGCTTCCCGTTCTTCATGATACGGTTCTCATGCCTGTTCTCAATTTCGAGGAAGTGCTCCTTAAAGAGCTGAAGGAAAAGGCAGAGGAACGGTTTAGGGAAGTCAACAGGAAATATAACACGGCAGGAGCGAAGATAATCTTCAAGGTTGTATTTGGCGCAGTTTCCCGTATGATCCGTGATTATATCGAAACTGAATCTATCGATGTCGTGGTGATCGGTTCGCATGGTGCGACCGGTGCGCGTGAATTGTTCATAGGATCGAATGCGGAGAAGGTTGTTCGTAATTCGCGTGTTCCTGTATTTGTGATAAAAGACTACAACAAAAGACCCATTCGGAATATCGTATTTCCGAATACGCTCGAGACGGAAGATCAGGAAGATCTCGTGATGAAAGTAAAGGCACTCCAGAGCTTCTTCAAGGCACAACTGCACCTGGTGTGGATCAACACGCCCCTGAACTTTACTTCCGACACTTTAACGCACGAGCGGCTCGAGGCATTTGCAAAACGATTTATGCTGAAAGATTATACGATCAGCGTATTCAATCATACCGATGAGGAAGAAGGTATCCGTGAGTTTACGACTGCTGTAAAGGGCGATCTGATTGCGATGGGTACGCATGGAAGGAAGGGAATCTCTCATCTGATCAATGGCAGCCTCACTGAGGATGTCGTTAACCATAACAACAGTTTTATATGGACGTATTCCATGAAGAACGTTCCGGAAGAAGTGTAGCGCCTTCTGAGATATAATTTCGATATTGCCAATACCTATGGCCAGCGCCGTTCGCGACTTTTGTCAAACGCTATTCTGTGGGCGAGTCAGGGAAAGTGATCAGTGTTACCATCAAATATTGCAGGACAGTCCGACGACCCGATTGACTTTGCTTACTATTTTTTCTTATGACATTCATAATGAAAAAGTAACCTAAATGGTGTCATTAAAATCTGAAGGACGGGCCACCACTACCTCCGGATTTTGCTTCGCGTGACACATTTCAACAGCGCTTGGCATTTCCGACAGGACAACGTGATGCCTGGTAACGCTGAACTTTGTATATTAATCAAGGTTTCAATTTTATGCAGTTACCCGATCCGTATGTTGTAAGGATATTCTTGTACCTGTGTATTTGGACTATACCCCAGGTCGTACAAGCGCAATACGATGACCCCAAATTTACGCGGCTCACCAGCAATGAAGGGCTTTCACAAGACCATGTAAGCGCGATCGTAAAGGATCGCGATGGCTTTATGTGGTTTGCCACTGACGAAGGCTTGAACAAATACGATGGCTATAAATTCACCGTCTACAAACACGACCCCGGAAAAAAGGAAACGCTAAGCAGTAACTACGTCCTTGATGTACTGGAAGACCACGAAGGGAGATTGTGGGTTGGCACAACGGAAGGGCTGGATCAATTCGACCCCGGGTTGAATGCTTTCAAACATTATAGTCCTCCGGGAGGGGCCATTTCAGTGAGAGATATTTTTCAGGACGGTAAAAAGAGGATGTGGATAGCCACTACCAGGGGTCTATACCTCTTTGATCCCGGCAAAAACACATTCAGGCATTATAAAATGCCGGGCGACGATGCCAACCAGATAAACGCCAATTTTATTTACAGGATCTGTGAGGGTGAACAGGGAGAGCTCTGGATAGCGACCCGGGAAGGTTTGAAGGTATTCGATAGTGATGTGGAGAAGTTCACCATTTACAAACATGATCCGGCAAACAGGAAGAGCATAGGTGCAGACCGCATCAAGAGTGTCTATAAAGATAAACGGGGAAATGTCTGGATCGGTACGCAAAGCGGAGGTGTCGCATTGTATGATCGAAAGGAGAGATCATTCATCAATTTTTATCATGATCCCGGGAACCCCAATGGCCTAAGCCATAACGATATCCTTTCGTTTGCTGAAAGCCCTGATGACGAACTTTGGATAGGCACGGAAAACGGAGGAGTGAGCGTCTACAACTATAAATCGCAATCATTCCGGACGACCTATCGGAATGATCTGAACAGAAGCACAAGCTTGAGTAACAATTCTATCTACAGTATCTATCAGGACGACATTGGCAACATGTGGGTGGGCACCTGGTCGGGCGGGGTGAACCTGTTGCCGCGCTTTGGGCTCAAATTCGCGCACTATAGACAAATTCCCGGTGATGAAAACAGCCTGAGCAGCAATCTTGTGTTGTCGATACGCGGTGATAGCGATGGTAATATCTGGATCGGCACGGACGGCGGTGGACTGAATCTACTGGACTGGAAAACAAAAACGTTCCGTCATTACCGGCACACAGACAATAAAAATTCAATCAGCACGGATTATGTCCTCGCCATCACCGAGCTCGAGAAAGACGTCCTAGGCATCGGATATCATCGTGGTGGATTTGATATATTCAACCGCAAGACAAACCGGTTCACCCATCATCTGGTAAACTCCGGAAATTTACCCAACCCTTCCGGCCTGAGTGTGCATGTTATTTTTCAGGACAAAAAGAAAAAGCTCTGGATCGGGACGTATGACAGGAACGGGCTATACCTCTATGATCCGAATCACCTGTATCGTTATGAATCCGAATTGAACGAGTACGTACACTATGCTTCCGATCCCGGCGACGAAAGGAGCATTGGCGGGAACATCATCTATTCGATGTTTGAAGACAGTGAAGGTGCTTTATGGATCGGGACCAACGGAGGCCTTGAATTGTTCGACAGGAAAAATAATGAGTTCATTCACCATCGCTTCGATCCGCGTGATCCCAATAGTATCAGCAATAATGTTGTGTACTCCATTATGGAAGATCACAACGGCAACCTGTGGCTGGGAACTGGCGGAGGAGGTCTGAATTTCTACGACCGGAAAAAGAAGACCTTTAAGGCCTATGGAGAAAAGGATGGCCTTCCGAACAACGTCGTTTATGGGATTCTGGAAGATAGTAAGGGTAATTTGTGGTTCAGCTCGAACCGGGGACTTTCCAGGTTCAATCCCATTACGCAGGTTTGTCGCAATTTTAGTATAAGCGACGGACTGCAGGGGAATTCCTTCAAGCCCAATGCGTGTTATCAGACTCCCGAAGGCGAAATGTTTTTTGGCGGCACCAATGGTTTCAATGTATTTCACCCTGAACAGATCGAAGAAAATCCCGTTGTACCTCCGGTTTGGATCACTGGTTTTCGCATATTCAATGAACCCGTCGGGATTGGAGAAGATTCTCCCCTCAAGGTGTCGATCACTGAAACAAGATCGATCTCACTTTCGCACGATCAATCAATGTTCTCGTTTGAATTTGCTGCGCTGAACTATACAGCTCCTGAAAAGAATCAATATGCCTATATGCTTGAAGGTTTTGATAAGGACTGGAATTATGTAGGCACCAGGAGGACGGCGACCTATACGAACCTGGATCCGGGAGAATATATATTCAAAGTCAAGGCGTCCAATAACGATGGCGTTTGGAATCACGAGGGCGCATCTTTAAAGATCACGATCACGCCCCCGTTCTGGCAAACACTGGGGTTCAGGGCCGGTGTCATTATTTTTATTCTGGGA
>CBHTUB010000108.1:0-13884 GCA_966095595.1 uncultured Chryseosolibacter sp.
AAATATGCGCCCATGCCCTCATAGGAGACGAGCGGACTGTTACCAGAGCCGGCAATCTCCGTCAATGCGTTAAGATCAGAAGGCTCAGACTGGGTATCGTTGGTATAGATGAATTTGCCTTTGCCCACGAGCTCAGCAAGGTCTTCTTCGTAACTGACCCGAAAGTCGTCGAACTTCGTGTTGGCTGGATACGCGCCAAATGATTTATACCTCGGGATCTGATGAAAAACCTCCGATGCTATTTTCAGGCTCAGCGCCTTCTGAGGCGTATACACCAGGTTCATGTAGTGCGTATTGTATTCCGTGTTCGCGTAGGCCAGATAAGTCGGATCATAGGCGAAATGCGTAGCCCATTGTATCCCTGCTTCCCGGAAACTTCTCGCCATCGCCGGATAAATGTAAGAGCGCCCCACATCGGCGGCATCAAATTCGTACACCACCTTTGCCATCCTCCTGAAGCCCGGATCGTTTGCAAAGGGGATCACGTACTTGTCTACATTGGGCAGGAAGTTTCCCCGCAGCTCATGACGGGCACCAAGCCCCGTTGGATACCATTGAAAAGTACCGCCATCGATGTTCGACGCGAAGTAAGCGTCTGTCCTGTGAATACTGTGGCTGATGTTGTAAAGTATCGGTTTCTTACAACCCGTCTTCTTCATCGATGCCACCATTCTGTCAATATACTTTTGCACTTCTTCCCTGGTGCCGCGATGATGTGGCTCGTTGCTGATCTCAAAACCGACGATATCCGGATCGTTCTTGTAGGCGACCTTCGTATATGAATTAACATGATTGAGAAACTGGTACAGATAATTTTCCTGCGCTTGGATCGCATCCTCATTTACGAGACAGGCATCCTTTCCATATTTTTTTGAAAAGCCGGGAGTCTCCTCGTCGGGTTCCGGCCACCCGTTGCCCCAAAAAGCAATCGGAGTCAGAAAGAGCCGAATACCCCTCTCCTTCATTTTCCATAACATAAAATCAAAAAGCCTGAGATGGTCGTTCTCCAAAAGATTTCCTGCACTATCACTGATCTCGGTATCCCACACATGCACGCGAAATGCATCGAAACCGAGACGGGCAAAATGATAGACATCATTTTCAATCTCCCGTTCGAGATCGACCTGTAACCTCTTTCCTGACCGGTATGCATGTGCGAACGGCACCGTATAGTTCACACCGAAACCGTAGACTTCTTCCTTTGTGTCGCCCCATCGCATCACGCCCTGCTTATCTACATAAACATCCCTTGATTTCTGTGCTTCAGTCCACAAGGGCATTAAAGCGATCATCAGAAAGAAAAAACGTCTCTTCATTTATCTTTTTAAAGGTGAAATACTTTGCCTCCTGCCATCACTTCCTGCTTCGCTTCGTCGAATGTGGCTTTTTGCCCGGTTCTAACCGCAGCATTTGTCATGATGCATGCAATGGAGTGCATATACCCGGCCTGCACGGGCGCATTGGGCTGTTTACGCGACCGAATGCATTCCATCCAGTTTCTGACGTGGGCAGAGGTGGTGACATCGCCACCCGTATTGGCTGCAGATGCCGTCTGAACCAATGTAGTGGTGAGGTCGAGTTGCGGCAGCAGGTTCGGTTGCATGTTCATCGCTTTCGCATGATATTCTGTCAGCCCACCTGCAGGCGAGATCTTGTTGGTGTTGAGGTTAAGCTCTCCTCCATTGGAATAGTAGATCTC
This sequence comes from uncultured Chryseosolibacter sp., assembly GCA_966095595.1. GTDB lineage: Bacteria > Bacteroidota > Bacteroidia > Cytophagales > Cyclobacteriaceae > Chryseosolibacter. Next base: position 1,700 of record CBHTUB010000108.1, read on the forward strand.
TTTCGGATTCTCGTCTCCATTGTGCATTCTGGAGGAAAACACGACCTGAAAATTGTTCGCATCGCCATCACCATAGTCAAAGACCGCTGTCGTAGTGTCCCAATTCTCACGTCCGTCCTTCCACACATATACGCCTCCATTGGCGACAACGCTCCGCGGATGTTTCAGACCCGTAAACCAATGTACCGTGTCGATCTGATGGCTCATCCACTGGCCGGGCATGCCCGACGAGTACGGCCAGAAGAGACGGTACTCGAGGTGTTTTCTGGCGTTGAACTTTTCAAACGGCCTGTTCATAAGAAACCGTTTCCAGTCCGTGTCCTCTTCCCGCATCTGCGCTACGAGGGCAGGACGCCGCCAACGTCCAGGCTGGTTGACATTCCAGGTGAGCTCAACCATTGTGACCGGTCCAAACTTCTGATCTGCAATAAAGGATGCTGCCGCCTGATAGTTCAGACCACTCCTCCTCTGCGAGCCTATCTGAATGACCTGCTTCGAGGCACTTGCTACCTTGAGGGCAGCCCGGCTATCCGCCATCGTTTCGGCAAAAGGTTTTTCAACGTACGCATCGCATCCGGCATTTACAGCCTCGATCATGTGCAGCGCATGTTGAAAATCAGCGGTGCTGATGAAGACCGCGTCGACTTTCTTCGAGTCGTACAACTCGTCGTTGTTTCGAAAAGCAAAAATGTCGTGTCCCATCTCGGCTTTCAGCGCAGCCTGTCCTTCTTCCCGCCTGATGCGCCAGATATCGGAGACTGCCGTAATGTCGAAGTTCAATTCGGCATAGTGATGCTTGAACGATGGAAGAAGTGAGTTCTTGAACCGTTCGGAGTAGCCCACCACCCCTACGCGCACACGATCGTTAGACCCCAGGATGCGGGCATAACTCCTGGGAGAAAATGCCAGCGATCCCATGTAGACACCGGCTCCGGCGAGCAACCCCGAACGAATAAATGCTCTCCTGTTTTGTTTCTTTGAAGTCATAATTTTCTAGGGCTGAGATTCGAGTTTTTTGATCTTGATGCTCCTGAAGGAAACGTCGTCGCCATGGTCCTGTAATAATATACGACCCTGGGGCGCCATGCCGAAATTTTCCCATTGCGCGTATTTGCTGCGGGCCACCAGCGCCTGATAGATCGGACTACCGCGCTGGTACTCTACGACCTTGTATCCATTCAGCCAATGCTCAACGCGGTTGTCGGGATACACAACGACCCGTCCATTGTTCCACTCTCCTATCTTTTTCAGACCACGAGGATTCTTCACGGATGGGATAAGATCGTACAACGATGCAAGTGTCCTGTTGCCGACAACGCCCAGCTTTGCATCCGGGTGTTTTTCGTCATCGAGGATCTGATATTCAAGTCCGATCGCCGACCCTGTATTTCCCTCCTTCTCTGTTACAAAATATTTTACACCGCTATTCGCTCCCTCCGACAACCTAAATTCAAACTGAAGATCGAATGCTGCAAATTCCTCCTTAGTAACGATATCTCCTCCATTCTCGGACTCGCCTCCCGAGGATCTCAAAACATGCAACGTACCGTTTTCAACTTCCCATCCTTTGGCAGGAAACTCCGTCTTATAGGCTCCGCGCCACCCTTCTGTTGTCCTGCCGTCCCACAGAAGCCGGACACCGTTTTTCCTTTCCTGATCTGTCAGGGTGTTCGGAATAAAATTCATTACAAAGATGTCGTCGGGCGCAGTTGCCTTAAGGTTTTCAGTCGCGATGTTGAGATTTCTCCAGTATATTTTTTTCCCGGCTTCTTCCGGTTTACTGACCGAATGCACCTGAAGGGCGATGAAACCTTTTTTGGTCATGTCGTCTACTATGTGCCCGGCAGGCTGCCCGTTGATCCACGTACGGATATTGTTGCCGATGCATTCGATCCTGCATTTGTTCCAGTCTGGTTTGGTCGCCGTCCTGGCCCTCGGATTATATTCCAATGTATACAACCATTGACGTCGGCTTTCATCGTAGATCCCCCCTGTCCATGCCCGTGGAGAAGTGTCGATCTCCATCTGGTACCCGAATACTTTTCCTTCAGGTGTTTTTTCGCTTCGAAACTGTACGCCGGAATTTATACCCTGATCCGCTTTGAATTCGAATTCCAGTATAAAGTCCCCAAACACTTGTTTTGTTATTAGGAACGAATTAGGCTCGCCGGGAACGCTTGTTCCCACGATCGTCCTGTCAACAATCTCGTACGACGCCTTGCCGCCGGTTTGCTCCCATCCATCGAGGTTTTTACCGTTAAAGAGTTTTGTCCATCGATCCTGGGCAGAAGCTTTCGGGACAAACGACGCACCAATAGCCAACAAGAACAGGCAGAATATGATTCTTTTCAACGTATTATGGTTTGAATTGTCCATGAATATAGGAAATGTTCCAAATTAAATGGATCCTGATTCATGGGGCGGCGGAACGGCCCGTCAGACTACCGGAAGATTAGACGATTCCGGCACGCGAAGCATAGCCATGGGGTTGGAATGGGTGGTCGATGGGCGATAGTCAATGGTCGATGGGCAATGGTCAATGGGCGATGGCAAATGGTCAATTGCCAGTGGTCAACTGCGATCGGTTAGGGAAGAAATATGGAATTTCGACTATGATGGCGTTAATAAATCCAAAGGGGAAGAAGGCTCAATGATTCCATAATCACGTCCATTACACAGGGTTGACGTATGGAATAGGAAATTCTGAAATTTCACTGATGAACAAGGTTGACTGGATTGCTGCAGTGAATGCTTTGCGTTGCAAACAAATGAAGGCGCCCGGCTGACAACACGAACCGGGCTTTCCTTCATAACCCCTCTCTTACGATGATCGATAGGCCATCTCGTAGACCGACTTGACGTGCGGTCCGAGAAAGACCCTGGCGTAGATCCTGATGATCGCAAGTCCATCGATAATGAATGCGACAGACACCAGGAAGGCCAGGAATATCTGGTCTTTATGGATATGGGTGAAGATGACGTCCTCACCGATAAACGTCGGCGTGATCGGAAAACCTGCCACGCTAAGGCATGAGATCAGAAACATCAATGCGAGTCCCTTGTACATGTACGCATGTCCATGGAATCGATCAAGGTCAATATCCCGCTCAAGCGCCTTCAGCATTCGGAGACAGAGATATCCGACAACCCCAAAGAAGACTATACCACTCAGATACATCAGCGTCTGATGGTAGTCAAATGCTTCGTTAAAGGAAATGGCAAACGCGATACAAAAGTGATTCGCGATGATCAGGAACCAGCTCAGCATGACATTTTTTCTCTCCGTAAAGGCCTTCAGCACAAATATGACGGCAATCAGGGCGAACAGGTAACTGAAGTAATGTTGAATTTCCTCAGGGATCAGATGTCCGGAGAACATCACCGTACCGGTGAGCACTGCCATGACCAGACAAAAAGCGATTACACCGCCAGTTGAAAGAAACCCTAGTCGGTTACCCATTGCCTTCATCGGATTCCAGAGATAGCGGTACATCAGGGAGTCGAGGTTCCATTCCTTAAGACTGAGGATGTAAAACGAATACTCGATCCTCTTCGGCAGAGAATCTTCGAACGTATGCTCGCGTGGTGTGTAGTGATAAAATTGCTCTCGGATCAGGTAACTGACCACAGACGGCGACACCAGAAGCTGGTATGTCCGAAGGAATGCATTGCCAGCAAAGTGGATCAACGCTACGTCGACCCAACCCAACGCTACTTCAATAAAGATAAGGCCGATCTGAGAAACGGATGAGTAGGCGATCTGACTCTTCACCGACGACTGCACCCGTGCGATGCTCGTCGCGACCACGCTCGTCGTCAGCCCAAGCAAGCCGATGAGTATTCGCACCGAAAACTGGTGCTCCCAGAAGTGATAGGTTCTCAGCAGCAGAAACACGCCGATGTGAACGGATAACGATCCATAGAAGATCGCCGTTGAAGGCGTCGGTCCTTCCATGGCACGTGGCACCCATGATGAGAAGGGAAGCTGGGCAGATTTCGCCGCGGCAGATACCAGGATCATCAGCGATACAAAAACGCCTATAAGCGTATGGCTTTGCAACTGATGATGCACCAGCTCAAAATTGTTCAGACGCTCGAAGGTAATGTTCTCATGCCAGAGGTGATGGCTCATCCACATGGCGAGTAACAATCCGACATCTCCTACCCTGTAGATCGAAAACACCTTCACCGCATTCTTGACCGGCAGGTATCGATCACGATAGAACGCAATCAGCAGGAATGAGGACACTCCAAGGATCTCCCAACCTACAAATAAGGTCTCGAGGTTTCCGGAGAAAACGACCAGCGTATAGCCCAGATAGAAGAACATGATCGAGTTGTAGAAGCGTTTATAACCCGGCTCCCTGTGGAGATACGCGCGGCTGTAAACCGTGATGAGAAAGCTCAATATTGCGCCCGTAGCAACATAGACGGCGGTTACTTTATCGAACGTGAAATCGACAAAGAACTCGTAGTCGGAATGACTGAAGAGGACGATCTCCTTGAGGTCCACTTTGGGAAAACCTTCCATCACCCACAACACAAACAGGGTGACGAAGGAAATGGATTGGAGAATGACCGTCGCCGATGCAAAGTGCGAGATCAGTTTTTCTCTCCTTGGAGGCAACAGGATGCTCAGCACAAAGCCGAGCAGGGGAACAATGATACAAATATTCAGAAATAAGTTCATAGCTATTCGATAAGGTGAACAGGGATATTGTCTCTCGACGCTTCGGTGAGCTTGAAAATGTCATCAGTCGTTTTCACAAAACCTGTCAGTGGTTGGTATTCGGTGAACTGATCGTCTCGGAAGCTGTAAAGCTTTTTGTCAGAAGGATCGACTGCGACAAGGTGTACCCATTCGTTTTTGAACCACTCGTATGTGGGCTCGTGTCTTTGGATGGTCGATAATACGACCTCCGGATGATGCTCGACAATGATCAGCAGCCGCACCGGGTCGTGAACCTCTATCATCTGTGAGGGCAAGCCCGGTCTGAGATCGCCGTCGATACCATTTGCAACCCCGAAAAGTCCCATGACGTTATGTGGAAGCTTGGTGCCGGCACCCAGCTTCTGGTTATCCATGCGCGAGAAGAAGTACTCGAGGTTAATACCGCCACACACTGGTGCTGCAGCCTTCAATATCCCTAGAAGATACTCGCCAGAAGGATCGACGCGATAGTCGTACGAGTTCAGGAAAGCGCGCCTGTCAAGAAATATATCCCGCGTCAGCGATCGCCTGCCTACAATACACAATGCATTTGTCGCGTGATTCAGCTCGGGGCGCGGTTCAAACAGTGATACTGAACGCCTTCTCATCGCATTGTGTATCTCATGCAAAGGCCCCTTCTGATCGATTGATTCGAATCTCCGGGCCCTCTCCTTCGAGTTTTTTCGCAATGCGTCGTGGAAAGTTTTCACGTTGAGCTTATGTCGGTCCGAGTTGTCGGCACTGAGATGATTTTCGTCGTAGAAAACCACTTCATCCCTGGCAGTATCGTGAAGGCCACCCACAAACTGAGTATCACTCGGGATGGTGATGCCTCTTTCCCGGAGCTTCTCGCGAACAACTTTGTGATTTGCCATATATGAAAACACGCGCGCATTGACAGACCCGGGTCTGCCTGAACATGCACCGCAATCATAGGCTGCATAATGCGGATTGTTGACGCTGCTGGAACCATGCCCCACAACGTAAATGAGCGGCGCAAAGTCTTCCACGAGCCCGATGCTTTTCAGCAGATTGTAAACGCGATCGGTCATCTCGTCTACTGTGAATCCGACCTTAAGATCGCCCTCCATCTCTCCGTTCGATTCGATCGTCAATCTGGAAATTTTGTCCATGTGATTGAACGACGTCGCGGTGGCCGGACTGACCGATGGCTTGAATATGTTGACGAACAGTTTCATCGCAGACCAGAAGCCCAATGTCTGCGAAATCAGCCAGCCGCGGAATAAGGTATGGCTATGCTTGACAAAGTGTGGATCGCTCTCTCTTTTCTTCTGAGTATCGAGCTCCTTGATCAGGTATTTTGGCGTAACGGGTGCCGGACAAAGCTTTGTATAAAACTTGCTTTCCTCCGGCATGAAAAAGAATTCTACGCCGAAAAAACCAGCGGTACTGAACGTCTCACAGAAGGGATCCGTCCTTTCGAGGTGACGTCTCAGGGAACATTCACGATCATCTATGCAAAACATCGCCTGAAAGCTTCTCTTCAGCGCTTTCGAGATATCCTGTCCTCCGAACTTGATCCCGGCCAGAACCTCATCGTAATAGGTCCACTCATAGGCTTCCTGCCATAACCGCAAAACTTCATGAAGCTCGGTGATGGTGATCGGTGCAAACAATTCTTTCGGCTGGGTCGGCAATATCTCCGACAGCGGTTTCCAATTCCTACGCGTCGCTTCGAGCGCATCCAGTTCAAGCAATAACTCAAGCATCACGAAGTCGTAGAGCGAGATATTCTTTTTATCCAATAGCGTCGAAGGCTGTTCTTCAATGGAACATACCATTCCTGACCATCCCTGATGGGCAAATTGCTGATCGAAAAGATAATCCCTGTACAAGGATGAGTCGCCAACGACCATCGACAACAGCGTTTCAAGTCGCAAGGTCGGATCCATCAGCATCTTTCGTGCGCGATCGCTCCGGAAGAAACTGGCAAAGCTGTTTTTCTCCAGCTCGCGTACGCTGCTCAGCAATCCTTTATGAGATATCGGAAAGTTCCAGATCGATATGCCCTGGTCCAGGTAGCTGCAGATGATCCTGAACAGTATAGGATGGACAAGAGAATCCAGGTCGAGCTTATAAAGCTTTTTCCACCATGCTCGCAACGAGCCTACGCGGGGCACCTGGTCGTTATCGTACCTTTTGTTGAAAAGATGTTCCCGCCACTCCTTCAAATGATCGACGCCCTTGTTGGCGACGATCGTCCGATCGATGATATGGTCCTTCACACTGCCCTTGTCGTAAAGAGCGCGGTACTCGGTCACGGTGAGATAGGTCTTATAGCCGAACATGATACTTGCATGCGCCAGCCCCTCGCTGAATTTCATCTGCTGAAAGGCGTGCAGTGTGTTGTGATGTATAAAGTCCTTCAGCGGTGCCTGGGCAGGCAGATAGTGCTTCAGTTCGTGGAGCATCTCCTCTATCGAAACCTCTTTGTGTTTGTCCACGGAGATCTCGGCACTTTCGCTGACAATTTGTTCTACTTTCATTTGTTCAATTTTTTAATTGATCAGAAGAAGATCTGATACTGGAGCACAACCTGGCTCCTCCTCGCTTCTTCCTTTAACATCGATCCTTCAACTTTGTAAACAGGTCGGTTCTGATAATCGAGGGTAAGCTTACTGCTATGTCCATCGATCAGCCAGTTCACGCCGGCCGACCAGACGTTCATCCTGCTGTCAAGCCTGTCGAAGTCAGCGCTCATCGCAGAAAGGTATGGCATCAGTTTTCCATGCCCATCGCCCAGTGTTTTGTCCGGCAGGAGATATCCTAACTGACCATAGACAATTCCGCCAGTTCCGAACATTGGAAATGCATTGCCCTGGCTTCCACTGGGAAAGCCAGCTGCGACGCCATTGGCCGGGTTCATGATGCCGTTGTAGCGAAGGTATTTCGGTCCGAAATCGTAATCGAAATATCCCGCGTAGGCAGACAGTGCTGTCCCTTTCTCCGTATTCAATGGCGCATCATAGAACAACGCCACCGACCAGAGCTTCATGTCGTGAAAGACACTGTCGGGCGCGGCAGGCTCCTTGCTCCACATCGCATTCTTCTGTGTTATAAATCCCCCTTCAATGTTGAATACTCTCTTTTTTCCGAGGTACGTGCCCGTCATGTATGGTGTAGTGTGCGGCTCTTTATCAAGGATATTATAAACGAAGAATCCCTGATATTGCTTATGGTGCTGTACCTGAGCAAAACCAGAATTGCTGCTCACCGCTACAGGGGCCTGACCGTTTGTGGTAATCGGGAAAGGATCACTGACAACAATCCGATAGTCGAATTGCCCAAGCTGGCCTCTGGCGTATGTGCTGAGTTTTCTCGAGAACTCATCCGTCTGATCCACGGTTGCCTGCGCGAACACCGGCACGTCCATGGTCATGATCGTACTTACGCTGGGCTGGCTGAAGCGCGACAGGCCGTTCGTAATGGTCAACCCGGCCCCGAGCTTCAATGCATCGTTGTCCTTCCAAACCTTGTACTCTCCCAATGCGTCGTGAAAGAACACCTGCAGCTTCCTGTTGCCACTATTCTGCGACAGGTAGTTGAAATTATTCTGTCCGAACTGCGTATAGAAAAACACGTGATCGGTCAGCTGTCCAAAAAACTGGACGCGCGTTCTTCTCAATCCGATGTCAACTGTATTATCCGCAGATTGCGACATGACGGTAGTACCCGGGTTACTCTCGTTGAATCGTACCCAAACCTGGTTTGAGAACGTCCACTTGAGGTAATGACTTCCTGACTCATTCAGCTTCAGCCTCATTTCCTTTATCTCGGACGATTGACTGAAGGCAGAGTGAATGATCAGGAGCATTACTGCTCCGATCAATATTTTCTTCATGATATAGAAACCGGATCAGCGATGGTGATACACTTCAGGAAAGCTTCGACAAATTGCAAAACCTCCTGAGTTTCTTCTATCGTGAGCAGATCTCGTTTCATGTAGATCAATAGCTTCGATCTGTGCGACTCGATATGCATATCCTCATGTTTCTCGAGGAATGCCAATATCTGGGGGCTGAAGAAATTACGGACGTCATTCTCGTTTTCACCTCTCAGATAATACTTTTTCGAAAAGATCGGATGATCTCCGAAGTCGATATCCTTGCCGAAGGTCACTTCAGACAGTTTTGTAAACAGCCCTTCCGGCTCGAGGGCAAAGTCAGGTATCGTCAGCTCGATGTCGGACACGTGAACCACCGTGATCTTCGAATCGTGCTGTGCAGCCCCGGCGCCTTCGGTTGCCGTGATGTCCGAGATCTCTATCTTTCCAAGCTCATCGTACCGCGAAAGCACGTTTTCCTCATAGACCACCCGTGCACCCTTTTCGATAGGGAAATCCTTGTACTTTTTCATGTTGCGGATCGTCATCGGATAGAATACGAACTCATTGTCTTCCGCGAAATCGCGCAACGTGATCTGTCTGGGCGAAAGCTTGATCTCCATCTTCGACGAACCTGCTGCAGACATCTTGCGTGTAGCCAGCGGGTGATCCGAATGCGCCTTGTGCTTACCCATCCCGTGCATCACGACGTGGCCGCCGGAATTGTGATAGTCTTCCTCGAAATGGTGCAGATGTTCCAGGAGCGTGTGGTCGACGATCTTCGCTTCCGAAAAGTTGAAGATCACCTTCTTGCCAGGCTCGATCTTATCGAAGCATTTCTTGAAGCTGAGGTAGTTCGAGAATATTGCAGCGTCTTTTACCTTTACCATATAGTCTTCGCCATCTTTCGTGATCTCGAAATTGGATTTGAACATGGTTCGAATGGATGCCCCATGCATGATGTGTATCAGGAACTGCGCGGCAACACCGGCGAAAATTCCCACAAGCAGATCAGTGGCAAGGGTAACAACGATGGTAACGACGAAAATGACCAGCTGATCCCAGCCGATCGACCAGGTCTTTCGGAATTCCTTTGGTGATGCGAGGCGGTATCCGGTATAGATAAGCATTGCGGCAAGCGCAGTATTCGGGATCATTTCGATGAGGGACGCGGCGAGGGCCACGAATGCCAGAAGGAAGAGGCCATGGAAGAAGTTAGCCCATCGTGTCTTCGCTCCATTGTTGATGTTGGCCGATGAACGCACGATCTCGGAGATCATCGGTAATCCTCCGATCGCTCCTGCTGCAAGGTTTCCGACGCCTACGGCAAGAAGATCCTTGTTAAGGTCGGACTTGCGCTTAAACGGATCGAGAATATCGATGGCTTTGGCGCTCAGGATCGATTCAAGGCTTCCTACGAGCGCAAACATGATGATGTACTTGATAGACGTAGCGCTGAATACTTCAGAGAAGTCAGGCAGCTGAATACCGCCAAGGAACGTATCGGGTAACTGAACGAGGAGATTACCGGGTATGATGTGGTAATTGATGTGCCCCAGGGTATAGTCGTGCTCATGGGCGAAGTCGTAGTACACCGCCAGTGGAATGGCGAGCAAGAGGACGATCATACTTGGAGGTATGACCCTCAATTGCTTGACCTTGATGAGCGGCATGGCGAACAGGATCACGAGGCTCACGATGCCGATGAACGCGACTTCCGGGTTCATGTTCGAAAGCAAATAAGGTATCTCTGCCAGAAGCTCCAGCGGTTCTTTACCGGCGGGTTTTGCACCCAGCAACACAGGTATCTGCTTCGATATGATAATGATACCGATGGCCGCCAGCATTCCGTGCACGGCAGAGGCGGGAAAGAAATCTCCAAGTTTACCTGCTTTCAGGTATCCGAAGAGTATTTGTATGAGTGATGCGACCACAATGACGGCGAGCGTCAGCTGATAACCCTTCATGTTATCACCGCGGCCAAGTTCTTCAACCGAGCCTACAGCGATCGCGATCAGGCCGGCTGCCGGGCCCTTGATCGTGACACGTGCTCCCATGAATAGCGACACGATCATCCCACCGATGATAGCCGTGTAAATACCTGCTATCGGAGGGAAACCACTCGCCTTGGAGATCGCCAGACACAAAGGCATGGCAATGAGAAAAATGAGAAAACCTGAAACAATGTCGCTTTTCCAGTTTTCCTTGAGGCCTTCAAGGCCATCTTTCGGTATAAGCAAAGTCTTCATTAAAAAAATATCTTGTTAGTGAATTGATTTAGTTAGTTCAATTATTCCTTTTGCGAGTGTTAGCGGATGAACGGATTCTCCGGCAACAAAAAGGTCAGCCTTCCATTGGCCGGGCCACTCACCTGAGTTTGACAGCACGTCATATTCGCTTATAGCACCCCGACCCGCGATGATGATCAAACGCGGCTCCTGCAGGGATGTATAGAGTGACTTTAGCAATTCGAGATCAAATCCCCCCGATGCCAGCAACAGGCCATGCGCCTGTTCGTCATCGTCAACCAGTTCGATCTGATGTTCCCTGAAAAATTCTTTATGAACACCGACGCGCGTTGCTTCATCAGCGACAAGCTTGAGCCTCACTGTCGATCCATTAAAATTTTTCACGGCGTCGCGGACCAGGTCAGTGTCCGGAAGAATGGGTTCGAAATCCTGTTCGATCACAACGAGTCGATCCCGGACGTTGGAAGAAATGCTGCTGTCGGGCGAGAATGCGACCTTAGCCGGAAACGCTTCTGAACATTGTCTGCAGAATGAGCATTTGCCGAGATCTATCCTCACGGGATTGACGGCGATGGCATTGTATGGGCAAATGTTCTTGATTGCCAGTTGGTCGACAACGGCGCCGGATATAAGAGGTCTGCCAACCAGCGCACCTGTACCGGGAGGTTCATTCCCATATAGAATGACGGTTCTTTCAGGGTTAAAAGCCATGGGGTATGACTAATTGTGAGCTATCTCACTTAGTGTAAAAAATGGAATAATAAATAAAGCGTGCCCTTCTGATGCGAGGGGGCGATGAGACCCGGATAGTCTCAGGATTGGATCAATCTTAAATTAGCAAGACGCAGAAAAGCGTAAACAAGCGCGGCTGGGCAGTGCACTTGTATTCAAACGGTATAAAGTGAATATGCGGCGAATGAAACCACGAAAGTGCCGACGCAATCTGATAAAAATCGGCAAGCTCGGTTGAAAATAGTCGATCGCGTTCCTCCTCGTCTTTCTCTGTTTCTTCCTCGGATTTCTCGCTGAGGATCGCCGTGAAGAGCGACGGTTTTTCGTGCTTCTGATGAACGGTAACTTGTCGCTGGAGGGATTCCGGAAAGGTAACGATCGCAGACGAGATGCATTCGAGGGTCATGATCATCATGACGCTCCATACTATCAATCTCGACATTATTCTTTGCATCGCTTCCTTAGGTCGTTAACAAAGGTGATGATTTTTCGGGCAATTATCAAAGGTGATGGGAATCTTATGCCATCGCCGGCCTGAAAACGTCAGTTAATACAGCGGATGGTGACAAGGTAAGCCAAAATGTCAAAGGTTAAGCACGATCTTGCCCGTCGACCTTCCGCTCCGAAAAAAATCCAGGGCGCTCACGAC
>CBHTUB010000109.1:0-13870 GCA_966095595.1 uncultured Chryseosolibacter sp.
TCCTGCAAAATTGTAATTAGGATTCGTGCCAAACCTTTATCATTGATAACGATAACACTGGTCAGATACCCGGAAAGACAACCGCAAAAACTAACTGGATCCACCAGACAGCGATCACATCCTCAGGGATCAAAAGTACGCGCCGGACTTGAGGTCATCAATCAATCCAACCTGCCTTGGCTTCCATCCGAGGGTTCGTGCCGTCAGCTCACTGGATGCCTGGCAGTCCATGGAGGCGAAGTGCATGAACCATGTAAAATGTTGTTGAGCCTGCTCCTGCGTTTTGCTGAACGTGGGGAGGCCTAGTCCCTTTCCGATCTCTTCGGCTATCAGACGAAACTCGACGCCCGACTCCGCGACAGCATGAAAGGCACGCTGGTCTGGTCGTTGTTCTATCACGAGGCGGTATAGCACCGCTGCATCCAACCGGTGTACTGCCGGCCAGCGATTCACACCGGCTCCGATATAAGCGGATTCTCCCCGCTCGCGTGCCATGCCGATCATCATCGGCACGAAACCGTGGTCCCCTTCACCATGAACTGTCGGAGGCAACCTCACGATGTATACGTGCACACCTTGCTTCGCCAGTACACCTGCAGCTTCCTCGGTCGCAGCCCGCGGAACCTGACTGGATGGCGGAGGATTATCGCTTTCAACAATCGGACGGGGCAAGTGAAGCAGTCCGATACCCGACGTGATCACAAATGGTTTATCGGTTCCCAGAAGTGCAGAGCCTATCTCGAGGATGACCTTGCGGTCCGCTTCGCAGTTTTCCGCGAACTTGCTGAAATCGTGATTGAAAGCGGTGTGAATTACCGCGTCACAGGCGGCAGCACCCTGTTTGAGAGTTTCCGGTTCATCGAGGTCTCCGCGATGCACGTCAGCGCCCATGGCAGTCAGCGCCGTCGCGGATCTTTCAGATCGGGCCAGGCCAAGTACCTGATGACCGGACTGCAGAAGGTCTTTTACAATGGCGGAGCCTACAAAGCCTGAGGCTCCTGTAACAAATACACGCATAAAATTCAATGTTTATCTGAGCACAAAACTGGTCATGGTGCTCCGATCAAAACGTGGTCATTTGACCATATTTTCTAACCGTGCAATTGGGCGTGACGAATGCGCGTGAGTGTCTTGATGGAAATACCCAGGTAAGCTGCGATCATCCGGAGCGGCAATCGGTTGACCAGCTCTGGCGAGGTTCGAAGCAGGTCATTATACTTTTCTTCCGGCGTGGCGCTTAACGCCGAGAGCAATCGTTGCCGGCCGTTATGGATAGCCCGCGAGATCAACTGATCCGCGAAACGTTTAAGTGACGGGATCTCTGCCAGCAAGCGGTCAAAGTTGGCCTTGTTCCAAGAGAGCACTTCGCTGTCTTCCACCGCCGCGATATTGAAGTGCGATGGGGTTTGCGTGTCATAGCTGGCAGGATCGAGTGACCATGTGAGCTCCTGCGCAAATTGAAGGATGTGCTCGCTGCCATCCGGCCGTGTCCCGAAAACACGAAGCATGCCCCTTACGATAAAAGTCTTATGACGACAGATGTCACCTTCGAGCAGCAAAAAATCATTGCGTCGCAGAACCCTCTGCTCAGCAACGGAAACAATCTCCTTCAGCTCGTCATCGGTGACGGCGGCATGCGATCTGAGGTATGTTTCGAATTCACTGATCATGGAAGTGCAAAGATAAGAAATCGCGACGAAGCATGCCGAAACGCGACTACCTGGGCTCCCTAAATGATCTTGAGGTTTTGCTCGAGGTCGGCGCGCATGGTCCGGCTAACGGGAAGTACACTGCCGTCGACGAGGGTGACGGAGCCGATCTCGCCTTTCTTGTAGGAAACGATCTGGCTGATCCTTACGAGATGTGATTTATGGATCCTGCAAAAGGAATAGGGTGTCAACGCATCTTCCAGGTCCTTGAGCGTTCGGCTCACTACCGTTTTCTCGCCATTGACGAAGAACACCGTTGTGTAATTACTTGAAGCTTCACAACGCCTGATCTGGCTCACCTCGACGAAGTTGACGCCGTTCGTTGTCGGGAATCCGATACGGGGAGATTCGGTCAGCTTCCTGATCTGTTCCAGCAACTGCACATTTTTTTCGCGCCCCCGCGATGCCAGCTTGCTTCTTACCTTGTCCATCGCCTTTTGAAGGCTCGCAACAGAAACGGGTTTCAATATGTAGTCGATAGCATTCACCTGGAATGCCTGGACCGCATATCCGCTGTGTGCAGTGGTGAAGACAACTTCAAAATCGAATTCAATGTCCGTGGAATCGAACAGTGTTATCCCCAACTCTCCGGGCATCTCGACATCCAAAAACACCAGGTCTGGTTTCTTGTTCCTGATCTCATTGACCGCTTCGGCGACGGAGCTGCACATGGTGATGCTGACCTCAGGAGAGACCTTCCCGATCATGATCGCCAGCAGTTCCCGCGCCTTCCGCTCGTCGTCAACAATTAAAGCCCTTATTTCCATCGATTGTATTGTAACACCACCCAAAAGATAGTTTGAATTTGTGCGCAAATCAACTCACCAACGATAACGCGTAACGCAGAACGAACAACGCGAAACGCCTAACTCCAAACATCCGTCATAAACCTGATCAGCGTACCCACCACCACAATAAGGAAGAACGTACGAATGAATTTGTTCCCCCTGAGAATAGCGATGCGTGCACCGATAATACCGCCCAGTGCATTGCTCGCCGCCATTGGTAACGCAACTACCCAAATGATCTTTCCATGCAGGCTGAAGAACGCTATGGATCCCAGGTTGGTCGCGAGGTTTACCATTTTGGCATTGGCAGATGCGCGTAAAAAGTCGAAGCCGAGGAGCGATATAAATGCGAGGATCAGAAAACTCCCGGTGCCGGGTCCGATGAAGCCGTCGTAAAAACCGATCACAAGACTGATCAGTACGGCGTACGCGATCTCGCGCGCTTTCGAATGGTCTACTTCCGCATGCTGGCCAAAATCTTTTTTGGTAAACGTGTAAATAGCAACCGCAGTTAAGACGACTAGCAGCACAGGTTTCATAAATGCGTTGCTCACGACGGTCAGCACCTGCGAACCGATATAGGAAGAGAAGAACGCGACCGTAGCGACGATGGCGACAAATGTCCAGCTCAGTGTCACCCTTCGGGCATATTGAAGAGCGGCGAAAGACGTTCCGCTAAACGAAGGGATCTTTGTGGTGGCAATCACCGACGCAATGGAATGAGTTGGCAACAGGATAAGCGCAGCTGGCGTCTGAATAAGTCCGCCACCACCCACAATGGCATCTACAAATCCGGCAAAGAAAGCTGCAACACACAACAAAACGATCTGATAAAGCTCAACATTCATCGACAGGGAAATAATGACAAGAACGGGAAAAAGTGTTAATGGTTGTGGCGAGGGAGTTGGTATTGGGTATTGGGTTTTAGCCAAATGCTAACAACCAAATACCCTTTCCTTTACCATTGACCATTCTCCTATTGACTAATTAGGCTGTTGGCTGTTGGGTATTGGCTTTTGGCTCTATGCTAAATGCTAAATGCCAAAAGCTAAATGCCAAAATGCACCGTGTTCATCCGATCATCTCCCCACGTTGTGGAATAAACTCCCTGATATCTCTCGTGAACGTCAACATGGCACCCTGCTCCCCATAAATTTAAGCTATTTATCGAACGGGTTTTTCTCATCTTATACGATAAATCATATCTTGCCAGGATTACATATTGCCTATGACCGTTCTTTACGTTGATGATGACCCGGATGACAGAGAATTATTTTGCGAAGCAGTGGATCAGCTCACGACACCAATGGTGTGCATCACTGCATCCGACGGTCATGAAGCATTGAAGATACTCACCAAACAACGCGTCGATATTATTTTCCTGGACTACCGCATGCCCGAAATGGATGGCGGAAAATTTCTTCAGGAAGTAAGCGGAATGTCGATAGTCAAGCCTCGCATTTATGTTTACTCGACGCACATGCTGGACTTCGAAAAAGAAAAATGTCTAAACTACGGCGCCACCGAGTGCTTCGAAAAACCGGGAAGCGTCGAAGAGATCGCATCCCTGATCCGCAAAGTCATCCCATAACGCACCCCCCCAATCACCAAACCCGAAACGCGAAACCCGAACCTCACCCCAACCTGAACAACGGAGCCTTCGCCTCCTTCTTCAACGCCCCGATGATCTTGTCAACGTTTCTGTTGAAAGCTTCCTTCGACTTAAGGCTGCCGAGATACCTGAATATCTCCTTCTGCCGCGACGGAGTCAACTTCCTGAATTCTTCCTCAAGACGTTCAGCTTTGAGTCTCTTGCTAAATTCCTTCGGCATGGCCACTTCCCTGCTCTTCCGGTCGAAATTCTGTTCGATTGCAAACGACGCGGTATCGCCAACGGCTACGCTGGCGCCTTTCATCATGGGGCCGTTGACATAGAGCCGATATGGTGCATTTTTTACGGGCATAAGTGTCTGAAGAAATTCGTGCTTATTGATCTTACCCGTCACCGGAATAAAACCTTTCTCCGGCTTCATCCCCGAGGTGATTCGCGGGGGCACATCAACGCAGGGATTAATGCCCACTTTATAGATCTTCGCCTTGAATTTGAATTTCATACTGATGCAATAGTCTATTCGAAGACCAAGTTAAGACTCCTGACCTTCAAAAACGCCAGCACATTTGCTTTTCGGTAGGTTCCTGGTATTTTTGACCAACGGAGCCCGTCAGGCGCAGAAGGCTGCCATGATGGGCTCTCCGTTATTTCGACGTTCAAAACCCTCTATAGCTATGACAAAAAAGATCACCCTCCTCTTTTTGCTATTTGTAATCTGTTATGCCTCGCTCGCCCAGAGTGTCACAATCCAGGCTGATAATAATACGAGCTGCGGTGAGCCGAACGGCGCGATCCATGTTTCTATTATAGGTGGTGAGGTGATCGACTACTCCTTCGAATGGCGTAAGAACGGACAAATCTTGAATCCCGTGACCATTCTTGGATATGCTGCCGGCTCCAGCTCCGTGTCCCTCGTCAATCTGTCGTCGGGATTCTACAGCGTGAAGGTCACCAACAACTCGAATTCGTCCATCGTCGGCATTATGGAGATTACCCTTGAAGATGTCGTTCAGATTCCGGAGCTTAGCGTTCAACCTGTTTCAAATACAAGCTGCGCCGTAAACTATAATGGTACGTTAACTGCGTCAGTGACCAACGGTGAGGCTGCTGATCACTCGTTCACCTGGTACGACGGAGAAGGTACCGGAGGAAGCATCATCGGGAACAGCGCAACGCTCACCCAGCTCGCAGGGGGATATTACACCGTGAAGGTCACGAACCTGATGACCGCCTGTGTATCGGTTGTCGGCGCAACTGTTTCGGACGAGCCTGCTGTCCCTGCTGTAATGGTCAACACCACCAGTAACACTAACTGCGGATCGTCACCAAACGGATCACTCACGGCGTCGACCGAAGGGCCGGCGGCTCAATATACTTTTGCCTGGTATGAGGGACTGGTAGCTTCGGGGCAGGTCGTATCAGCAAATGCAACACTCACCAACGTCACAGGAGGAAACTACACCGTGAAAGTTACCGGTATCGGCACGGGTTGCAGCGCTACGGTAACGGGACAGGTTGCCAATGATTATCCGGAGGGGATCGTTATAGAGAAGACAGACAATACAAGCTGCGGCGTGCCTAACGGTTCACTGTCTGCCTCCGTGAGCTGTGCTACATCGGGTTATACTTTTGAATGGTATGCCGGCACAAACACATCAGGGCCGGTGCTTAGTACCGGACCGGTGGCTACGGCGCTCTCAGCCGGCACCTATACCCTTCGCGTAACTGACAATTCAAGCTCATCAGAAGTAGGAGTCGTGCAGACCATGGTGCTGGACGTTGCCGTGCTTCCGATGGTTGAAATTGGCCATACCCCGAATACAAGCTGCGTCGACCTGCCCAACGGCTCCCTGACCGCAACGGTTACCAACGGAAACGCGAGTGACCATTCCTTTAACTGGTACCAAAATGGAAACTTGATTGGAACAGGTTCGACACTCATTCAGGTAGGAAGCGGGATGTATTCGATACAGGTAACAAACCTCATCACCTCCTGCTCGACCGAGAGCAATATTACGATCGCAGATGCGCCCGCAGTCCCGGAGGTAACGGTAAACACCACCAGCAACACCACATGCGGGTCCTCACCGAACGGCTCACTTACTGCGTCAACCGAGGGATCCCCTGCTCAATATACTTTTGAATGGTACGCAGGCGTGAATGCTTCTGGTGATGTCCTATCGACCAACGCGACGCTCACCAATGTTGCCGCAGGAAATTATACTGTCAGAGTTATCAGCGTTAACACCGGTTGCAGCGCCACGGTAACAGCAGAGGTGGTTGACGATTGTCAGAATATCATTGTCGGGTCGGTCGACAATACTAGCTGTGGTGTTCCCAATGGTTCGGCCTCAGCTTCGGTGAACGGCTCGACCTCGGGTTATACTTTCAACTGGTATGCCGGCCTGAATGCATCCGGGGATGTGCTCACCAGCGGAGCCGTCGCAACCGGACTATCGGCGGGGAATTATTCGGTTCGTGTGATCAAACAATCGAACTCATCTGAAATCGGCATTGTCCAGGTGATGGTTGCCGATGCCACACAGTTGCCTCAGGTTGTCGTGCAGTCCACTTCGAATTCAAGCTGTACCGTTAACGCCAATGGTTCCCTGACGGCCTTGCCCGAAGGAGGCGCCGGTGATCATTCCTTCGCCTGGTATCAGGGTGTGAACGCGGAAGGAGATGTGATCGGAACAAGCTCAACACTCACGGGAGTGTCAGCCGGG
This sequence comes from uncultured Chryseosolibacter sp., assembly GCA_966095595.1. GTDB lineage: Bacteria > Bacteroidota > Bacteroidia > Cytophagales > Cyclobacteriaceae > Chryseosolibacter. The sequence continues at coordinate 6,836 of CBHTUB010000109.1, forward strand.
ACGTATACCGTAAAAGTGACCAACAACAACACCTCATGTATCACCATTACCGGAAGCACCATCTCCGATGAGCCTGCAACTCCGCCGGTAGTCACTGTCACCACGATAAATAACACAGATTGCTTTTCGTCAACGCCAAACGGCTCGCTCACCGCTGCGAGCGAAGGACCAGCCTCCCAATATACTTTTGAATGGTATGATGGCGTGAATACCTCCGGCGAGACCCTGGCAAGCAGCGCAACGCTCAGCGATGTGGCAGCAGCTACGTATACCGTAAAGGTTGTTGACATCACCACAGGTTGCGAATCCGTTGTGTCCGCGCAGGTTGCTGACAATTGTGAGCTCATTACCGGGAATGTTACGAACAAGGGCGAAACCAGCGTCGCCTTCTCGTACTATCCGAACCCGGCGACCACAACGTTCAACATAGTGTCCAAAGTGAATGCAACGCTTTCGCTGATCGACATCCACGGAACGACAATCTTCAAACGAAACGTGTCAGCATCCGCAGAGCCATCTTCCATCGACCTGTCAGGCGTAAAGCCGGGGATGTACGTGCTGCGTGTAAGAAACGGAAAGAGGACGATGCACTATCAGGTCGTGGTGAAATGATCTGCTCAAAAAAATTTGGGAATTTGCATGCCTTTGTGCCATCTTAGTGACCTTTGCGTCCCGGATTTATTTCAAAGGGCAACCGCTTTCGATCTCGTATCCACCTAACGAACCACTTTATACATCAGAATCGCCTTGCCGTTAAAGAAGATGTTGATGTTCGGTGAGTATTTGTCCATCTCCAACTGAAATTCAATCCTTCCACCACTGGAAGAGAACTGAACATTTCTCGAATGTTTTTCGGACGAGTAGTGAACAAGTATCCGCTCAGGCGGTACATCTGTTTCAAAGCTAATATTCACTTTCTGTCCGTTTTTATATTTCAGGACTCCTTCCTCAGGTGAAAGCTCTTTCAGGTTGATACCGATGGCATTCGAATAGAAGTGCGGCCTGTCGACGAATCTTGCCTTTGAAATTTTCTCACCGAGAAACCACTGGTCGTCGTCCGGAAAATGATTGTACGAAAACAGATCGGGAGGTGTACAGAAGTAAAAGTCCCTGAATTCAAAAGTGAAGACACTCCTGCTTTCGTCGGTGTGACCGGCTCCCCACGTCACGTCACACAAATACCACTCCCCTCCGATCCTGATTGCATTCCATGCATGATCTGTTTTCCCCAACGGTCTACCTATTTGCCCGGAAGTCCTCGCCCATCCCGTAATTGCCTTACACTCGAGACCCGCGAGCCGGCAGAGCTCAATAAAAACGGCGCTATAACCAGCACAGACTGCTTTTTTCTTTTTAATGACTTCCCTCGCGTCAGTAACCCTCAGTTCTGGATTTTTCAACGCTTCCACGTCATAGGCTATTGTATGAGCGATCCATGTGAAGATAGAACGGTATTTCTCTTCATCATTTCTGCAATGGCTGGTAAGGCGGTCGACTAGCTTTTCAAGATCTTTTGTGGGCTTTACCGTTTTGGCGATTGAATCGATGGCTGAGTAGTTTTTTCTCCAGAAGTCGTTGGAGAAGGCGTGACAGGTTATTAGGGTGAAGAAAATGAGGAATAAACGGAACTTCATCGATGCTAATATATGGAATGTAACTAACGAGCGAAGGAGCACCATAGTTCTATGGACCTTCACTTCTGCGACCGATCGCTTTGAACCTCCTCGCACTTAACATGCTTGAAATTGCTGGCAATGAGATACTGTATTAAAGCACCGTATGGTGACTGAAAGCGTATTCGAAAAGGACCATCCCTAAACTCACAGGTTCCAACCAGTTTTTTCCGGTTGTCGTATGACGTCACTATCAGGGCGTCTTTTGCGGGTCGTCTAAGATTGTAATAGTGTCGCTCGGCTGGTGTAGTTTCTTCATCAGTCTCCATTAGCGTACCTGTCAGTGTGCCGTCCACAAAGTTGTAAAACGAAAGTGTATCGATGCCGCGAAGCTTCACCCACCGACCTACCGGTTCACCATTCTCAACTCTGCCTACAAGATGATAGGGGCCACTCCATAGTTTGAGTTCAATATCGACATCGTGTGTGCCTATGGCGAGGTTTCTAAAGTATTTTAACAATTCAGGTGCTTCTTTATTATTGTTTATGAAAACTGAACCATCACAGTATTCGCTCCTGAGCCGCCCACGCCACGGGCTTGCGAAGATTAGCCACAACTCGTCTTTAGAGAATCCAAGGCTGCAGGAATTTTCGGGCGTATATATTGAGATCGTATCGGAACCAGATTTTGGGCTGAGCCAATTTTCAACTTTGAAAAGGGCCTTGATCATGCCGTCAGATTCAGGCGGGACAATGATACTTGTCGAGATTACTTTTCCCTCAAAAACGAACGAACTGAACACTAAATTCTGAGCCGAGCGTTTATTATCGTCATAGCAGGAACATCCAAAAACCGTTCTGCTCACGCAAATCAAGAATAATGCAATCGAGGCTGGTTTCATTACAGTTGGCGTATACCCGTACAACGGTGCAGTCGGAAGGATATTTTATTCAAGAGTCGAGAATTGGACTTCAAAGAGCTTAACTATTGATCAATTCTTTAGGGTTCACCTTTAACGCCGCAGCAATCCTAAACAGATTGGTTAGAGATGGCTCTACCCTATTATTGACGTACGCATTAATGGAGTTATAAGAAATCTCAGTCTCTTTTGCCAGCCAATAGCCAGATTTCTCCTTTTCCTTTAATACCTCCTTGATACGGTGCAATCTCTTTGCCATATACCAAATGTATGGCGCATAACAACGTAGAATAAACGCCTTATATTTGTACCAAATAAAGAGTATATAGTATATATTGGTGAACAAATCCAATCCTAATGAAACTCTCTGACAACACGCTCCACCCCCTCAATCTCCCACGCTCCATAGACACTATCATCTATCTCATCAGCCAGGAGCTGAAGATCCGAAGGCTGTTCAACGGTCTTCGGAAAGCCGGTATAGAGGATTGCGCCTTCGAACCTTATCTGGACAGGCTGATCCTCGCAGAAATGGGTCTGGATGAGACCAATGAAACCATGGCGCTCTATTGTAAGGTAATGGACAAACGCTGCAGAAAGATCAGAACGGATGACGACTCCATCATGAAAGAGTCCTTCAAAGTGTATATCGAGCTGAGCAGTGCCCGGACGGAAAATTTTTAACGAAGCCTTCGCAGCCACGCGGGTGACGAGTTCCTGACAAACCAGAGCACACCAAGCAACACGACCATCGATACCATGACGAAGCAGACGCAACCCAACGTCGCGTCTGCACAATTTGTTGCACTACAACAGCTTTCCATTAATGACAGGTTTTAGCACAAGCCGATGCCGCAGTGGTTGCGCCACACGACTTGCCCGACTTCCGGTTTTCGTTTTTGGTGATCTGTGGTTTTAAAAACTGCTCCTTCCCTTTCTCGCTCCACTCCTTCTTTACGAGCTCAAAGTCTTTCAGGAATTTTTCGTTCGTCAATAGTTTGTTCACGAGGCGCCGTGCCAGCACGCGTGATGCCTCTGAATCGGACGGATAATGTACACCCAGGATCTCCCGTGAGTGCGCCATGTCGTAGGCATCCTTGATAAATACCTCGGAGAACTCCGGCGCAAGCTCCTGATAGATGTAGGCGTTGACGTAAGAGTTGGCAGCATGACCGCTGGGATACGCCGCCCAATTTGTCTCTTCGAGGTTGTCGATGTCCTCGTCGAGCACGTACGGGCGAACGCGAAGGTATTTGTATTTGGCAGCCCATATAAAATAGCTGGCATCCTGCCATACATGGGCGATGAGATCGGCGGTCAACGGCATGTCGTTCGGGTTGAACCAGTTTCCGATGGAGCGACCGATGTGAAAGAGGTTTTGTCTGTAGTAATCGTAGGTGGAATCTCCGGGTTGGGTCTTCAGGCTGTAGAACACGCCTGCCATGTACAGGCTCGATTCCACGTCAAGCTTCGTCCGTTTCTCCTGTAGCTGCAAGAGGTAATTCAGCTCTGCGCGTGTTTGTTCCGAGCTGTTGGCCGGAGGATCTGGAATGCCGAATTCTTCCAGCTTCACGTTCTCCAGATAATAAGGCTTGAGGGCGAGCCGCTTTTCTGCCTGGGCGGCGTCGAACGGAAACTTTTCATTGTCAACAGCCTCGCCGGGCGATTTGGGCTTTGGACTGAACGACTGAAGGGTTTTGTAGTAGCCTTTTACCGGTGTTAACTCACGGACTTTTTGAGCGTTGGCAACGGTTAGGCCTGCCAGGAAAAAAATGACGATCAGATGTGGCTTCATAAAAATTTGTTTTTCACTTCTATGACGCCGGCCCTTTTAAATTGACGCAGAATTTTAACAGCTTTTTGTACAGCAGCACGGAGCCCGATCTTCGCAGACGATCACGTTGCCATAGCTGTCGGTTTTGATGTAGTATAATTGGTTGAGCTTGTCCCTGAGCATCTTCCTCGCGCGCTGAACCCGCGAACGCGCACCTGAATAGCTGATGTTCAGCCGTTCGGCCACTTCGTATTGGGAAAGTCCTTCTACTTCCGTCAGGTGCAGCGGTAGCCGGTATTCCTCGGGTAACGTGTCCATCAGAACGGTGAGGCACTTCGCAACGCATGCATTGAATTCATGGTATCCCGACTCCCAGTCGATGTTGACAGACTCTACATTCCTGGCGTTCTTTCTGAAATAATCCGCCACCGCGTTTCTTGTGATCTGGTAGATCCAGCCTATGATCTTGTCCGTCTCCCTGACCTGGCCGGCCTTCATGTGTACTTTTATAAAGACGTCATGCACAATGTCTTCGGCCGTACATTTATCCCTGACCTTTCTCACGACAAAGGCCAGCAGCTCGTTGTAAAGTGAATTCCAGGTGGTCGAAACGATCTCTTGCATAGCAATATTTTCACTCCATTATGTATATGACGCAGATCACCCGAAATTGATGCAGGAATTATACAGACAAATAAAAAAATATGTTTATACGGTCCAATCCGGCCATAATCGTCATATTAGAATACCTAAACCCAAAACGCCACCGCCGAAAACGCGAAACGCAAAACCAGGAACACGAAACGCGGAACGCCAAAACGTTAACCCCATGCTCCAAAACCGTGTCGACCCATTTGGAAGGATCATAAAGACGAGCGCACGTGGTTCGCTGATGGGCAATCGTGGCGTGATCCATAACGAGCACCGGGAGATCGTTCGTGAATTCAAGCACAAGGCGTGGATCAGCTGTCTGCTGGAGTTCAAGGGAAAGAGGCGTGCCGTAATGACCCCCGATCGCTGGACGGAGCTTTTTTTTCTGGATGAAGCCACCGCTTTTGCTGCCGGCCACCGGCCTTGTTTTGAATGCCGGAGAGAAGATGCGAAACGATTCAAGTCTTGCTGGATAGCGGGAAACCCCGGCTACAACTTCAACATGGCAACGTCGATCAGGGAGATCGATGACGTGATCCACCTTGAGCGAATCGACACCGAAAAAAACAAAGTCACACACCAGCGCGCAGCATCCGAGATCTCCAATGGGACCTTCGTCGTGATCGATGCAGAGCCTTATGTCTTCATCAATGGTCAGTTCCATCGGTGGACTCCTTTCGGGTATGAAAACGGGATAGTCCCCGGTGGCAAATCGATGTTCACGGTCCTTACCCCCAGCTCGATAGTAAATGCCTTTCGGGCTGGCTACGAGCCATCGGTTCGGATCCTTTAACTTGTCACATTGTGTACTACAGACACACAACTCGTCTGAAGCAAAGCCTCAAACTGTCGCCTCCAAAAGTAATTTCCCGCCAAACTCTTACACATTGAAAAACGCGCAATAGCTCGCATGCCAACGTTAGCAGAACTCGTTTGGCTGTCACTTTGGAAGTTTTTTGAACAGTACTTACATGAGAATGCTAAACCCGGATTAAGAAATTATGGGCGAGTCCTGATGCATCAATATTGCATCACCAATTAGACATCACCCTATGAAATTAAAGCAACAAATCACGCTCTTCGCGTCGCTGGGCCTATTGGTGCCGGCGATACTGATCAGCTCCTTTTCGATTTACAAAATAAAAAGTAAAGCCGATGCCGACATAGCCGAGTTTGAGCAGGTAGAGATGAATAAGCTCAAATTGTACCTGAAGCACATTACCGATGTAGCCTACGGTCTCATCGACACGCGCTTTCAGGAAGCACAGGCTATCGCTGCGCAGGACACTACCGTGAAAATAGCGAAGCTCATGGAAGGCTGCCTGGCCGATCTGTCGAAGATCAGGTTCGATCGCGGCGAAGGATACTTCTGGGTAACGGACAACAAGCTCCCCTATCCTACCATGATCATGCACGCCGAGAAATCAAAGCTCAAGGGACAAACACTCGACGATCCCAACTTCAACGTAGAAAAAGAACACGGAAGGAACATTTACCAGGTTCGCGCAGAGCTCTGCAACAAGAACGGCGACGCCTTTGTCGACTACATCATGAAAAAGCCCGGCACCGACGAAGTGGCGAACAAGGTCTCCTACTCGCGATTGCACGCACCATCGGGATGGATCGTCTCCGCGGGATTTTATACCGATCAGATCATCGACGCCGTGAACGCCAAGCGTGAGGCACTCAGCGACCAGATCAATGAAGTAGTGTCCACCATCGTGATGATCACGTTGCTCATCCTGGTGCTCGGCGTAAGCGCATCGTTTTACTTTAGCGGCAAACTATCGCGTGCCATTCTGCTCATCCGCGACAAGCTGAAAGCGCTGGGGCTGGGACATCATGTCGAAGAATTGAAGCTTACACGCAAGGATGAGGTCGGCGACATGACACAATCACTGAACATGCTGGTTGCCGGCATCCGTTCATATACGGCATTTGCGAAAGAGATCGGCCAGGGAAGCCTTTCCCTCGTCCGTGTCGAACCGATAGTCCTTGTCGATTCGCACCCACGGCAGCTCCTGCCGCCGCCGCGCCACAGGGCTATTGCATAGGAGCTTCTCCTCCCTGCGCGCAG
>CBHTUB010000110.1:0-13772 GCA_966095595.1 uncultured Chryseosolibacter sp.
CCATGTTCACCAAAAGAGGGCAGGGGGCATATTTTGGATTGCCGAAACCATCGTGAAGAACCCGAAGGATAGACAGACAGACATCCAGTCCTATAAAATCGGCAAGCTGGAGAGGCCCCATCGGATGGGCCATACCTAACTTCATTACGGTATCAATTTCTTCAACGCCGGCGACTCCTTCATAAAGAGTGTAGATCGCCTCGTTGATCATGGGCATCAATATACGGTTTGCCACAAACCCTGGATAGTCATTTACCTCGACTGGCGATTTGCCTAATTTCAGTGAGAGGTCCATGATCAGGGCCGTCACCTCATCTGATGTGCTGTATCCGCGGATGACCTCAACCAACTTCATAACCGGCACGGGATTCATGAAATGCATGCCGATCACTTTTTCAGGACGTTTGGTCACCGACGCGATCTTTGTGATGGAAATGGATGAGGTGTTGGTTGCCAGGATGGCGTTTGCCGGTGCGGCCTCATCCAGATCCCTGAATATCTTCAGCTTTAAATCGACGTTTTCAGTGGCAGCCTCCACGACGAGATCAGCTCCTTTAACTCCTTCTTTCACATCAGTGAAGGTCTTGATGTTCGAAAGCGCCGCTTTTTTGACATCCTCGGTGATGACTAGTTTTGCTACTTGTCTGTCGAGGTTCTTTTCTATTGTTCCGAGTGCCTTTTTCAAAGCGTCAGCGGCGATGTCGATAAGGGCAACCTGATAGCCTGTTTGGGCGAAGACGTGGGCGATTCCATTTCCCATGGTGCCCGAACCGATAACTGCGATGTGTTTCATATAAGACCAGAGCTAATTGCCGGCAAATATAGAAGTCTCAAACAATTGTTAGGCATACGCCAATCTACCTATTTGTTCCACGGCATTTGAACGCCACGATCCGGTACTATACGACCTGAATGGGCAGGTTCACGCACTACTTTTTTCATGTGGAACAATATCGCTGTATTTCAGCAAGATACACCCGCTTTGCCAGTGAATGTTGTGACAGTAAAAAGTGAGCAGGCGGTGTCAGATCACAATGTTCGCGGGAGGCAGCAGGCGCATGGCTGACAAACGAAATTTGATCGTAGATCTCTTCAAAAAGCAGGATTTAAAAACCTGCCTGATGTGAAACATGTCTTGTGGAACAAGTCTTATCGAACCCTTGAAAATGTTTCACGCCTTCACGTAGGATTCGAATACCTGCTCTGCGTGGAACATCAATTCGTGAAACGTCTCCGTGTGGACCGGGCGATCGGAATCTTCTCCTACCTCCAATAAGCAGGATTCAAAAAGCTGTGCAGCGTGAAACGGAGCTTGTGAAACATTTATTCGTCAACGATCCCCACATCGTTGGCCAGCCCCATCGCATTGAAGCGGATCATTAACCGGTAAGATCGATCAACACGGCCGTCGCACCCCGCCGATGGCGAAATGGCGTAATAGTAGAATTTCTGGTTGCGCTTGTACAGCTCGTTCTCGTCGGGTGGACCGAGCAACTCCACCACTTCGGTTTCGGTGAGGGCCAAAAGCTCCTTCTGCTGGCTACTCAGGGTGTCCAGCATTTTCAGGCGCTCTCCGGAGCATCCGCGGGAATCGGCCACCCATTCCTTCTTGTCGATCCCCTCAAGCGTGGGCAAAGACTTCCGGCACGAGATCACCGTCCCGGCCAATACCATAAGACTAAACCATTTGAACTTGCTCACGCGGATGACGGGTCAGGGAGTAAAACCAGAATATTGAAATGAGAAAATATGAGGCTGATACTAAATGGAATAATGGATGCCAGTCAAACCACCAGGTCAGCGCACTCAGGAGCACCGGGTAGACGATTATACGAATCCATTCGGCTAACCTGACCCACGGCCGATTCTCAAAAAGGACGCCGCAGTTTACGACCACCACCGAAATCAGGATGGTAATGAAGGCCTTTGTCTCCAGGTCGAACTTATCGGCGTTGAACAGGAAGAGGGCGGTGCCGACCAGGCATAATATATATTGGAACAGAACATACAGGTTTAGCGACATCGGTCCGGGCGTATCGTATTTCTTGTACGTTGCCTTGTCAATCGCAGGTGCGGCGCGATACCCGCCAAGGTAATCCGGAAGCCAGCCCGGTTTCTTGAAGATGTACCTTATCCTGTCGCTCCATTTTGGGATGCGTTTCAGGTCTTCACTCATGTCAGCGTAATGGCTCATGTTTGCCCATATGGCGTTCCAACTGTTGATGGGTTTGGTGATGCCGTAGGTTGGCTTCTCTTCCTCTTCCTGAAACGTACCGAACATCCGGTCCCAGATGATCAGCGACCCTGCGTAGTTCTTGTCGAGGTACTCCGGGTCGCTGCCGTGGTGAACCCGGTGATGCGAAGGCGTGTTGAAGATGAATTCGATCCAGCGCGGGAACTTGCCGATGGCCTCAGTATGGATCCAGAATTGGTAAAGGGTATTGAAAGCCTGGATCAGTACGAAGTCCTCCGTGCGGAAACCCAGGAATGCTATCGGCAGGCTGAAGCCGAAAGTCCAGACCACCTGCAGCGAGCTTTGGCGCAGGGCCACCGAAAGATTGTATTCTTCGCTCTGGTGGTGAACCACGTGGCCGCCCCAGAACAGGTTGATCTCGTGGCTCATTCGGTGTGCCCAGTAATAGGCGAGGTCCACAAGAAGGACCAGGGCAACCCAATAGAGCCAGGTCCTTTCGAGCGCAACGAATGCAAACTTTTCATAAAGCAGTTGATAGATCCCCACGGCAAAGATCTTCAGGAAGAGTCCGCTCAGCTGCGACGTGATCCCGCAACTGAGATTGGCGATGCTGTCCGGAAGTCTGTAAAGCTCTTTGTGAGTGAAGCGTTCGACGATCAACTCGATACCGATGAGAATAAAGAATATCGGTATGGATAATACGATTGGATTTAGGTTCACGGCGAAAATGGTCTCACTTCAAAGTTAGGGGTTTCATCCCACTAAAACGAGTGCAATGACCTATCGTAACAGCTGCGCTGTTCACGGAGGAAGGCTGTGCGCTGCAGGCATGTCCGTCCGTTCCTGGCAGGAGCCGCCCCGGACCGATCCTTCACTCGCTGCGTACCATCCACCCTTCATCCGACATGATCCAAGCTCGTCTCGTCTGGAGAAAGGTTGTGCGCTTCACGCTGCAGGCGGCTCTCTCCTGGCAGGGGGCCGCGCCAGGGCCGATCCTTCGCTTGCCGCTCCTGATTGCCGATTGTCATGACCCCAATGATGCAAGCCTTATAAGTCTTCCTGAACAGTGGGTTTCAACCAGCGCTCATAACGAATTGAATAACATTAACATATAGATTTCAACATCCAGCAGGCCCCTTTAAGTGAAATCAGTTAATGAGATCACTTGTAATTGTCTTAATTTCGCCTCTCATTCTGTGTTATCATGATTTTGAGAATTTTTAAGGCCGTTTGGTTTTTGTCGCTGCTGGCGGCACTGGCGAATTTACTTTGGGTGTATGCGGGACTGCCGGAGCAGGTTATCATTCAGGAGGATATGGGAGGTCGGATCGAGGCAAACAGGGATTTCTTTTTTTATGTGTTGACGTTCCTGATCGTTGTGGTCAATGTTCTGGTCTACTTATTCAAGAAACTGCAGGGTGAGGATTTCAGGGCGTGGTTTCATGGCCTGGTGATCACGATCAACCTGTTCCTGGTGCTGGCGATGAATGTGGTCCAGACGTACAACAGCGGCGAGAACTTCAACTTCGGCAAGATCGGTTTTATACTCTACACGAGCGTGGCGCTTGTGGTCTTATGGTCGGTCAGCTGGCCGATTTATAGTCTTTTCCGGAAAAATGTTGCTAAACAACCGGTTCTGTAATTCGGTTTAACCTGTTTGTTTACAATCGTTTATCGCTGGTTATTTCATCCATAATTGTAGCTCATCAATTTGGAGCATCCCTTGAAGTAAACCTGAAAAGTATTTTATTCGAGCAAAATCGCGGCTTTTTGAGCAGTCCGCGGGCATTTTTTCACCTATCCTTGTTTGGATTTTTAGCGTATGGCAAAATCAGAGAAAGAGACATCCATTGAATACAACGAGTCGAGTATTAAATCGCTTGACTGGCGTGAGCACATCCGCCTCCGCCCGGGTATGTATATCGGTAAGCTTGGCGACGGTTCGTCCAAAGACGACGGTATTTATGTCCTGGTAAAGGAGGTGGTCGATAACTGTATCGACGAACATATGATGGGCTATGGTAAGGTGATCGACGTCAGCATTACAGAGTCGAAAGTGGTTGTTCGCGACTACGGCCGGGGGATTCCCCTGGGAAAGGTGGTTGACGTTGTCTCCAAGATCAATACCGGAGCCAAGTACGATTCAGGCGCTTTCCAGAAATCGGTGGGTTTGAATGGTGTAGGTACAAAGGCCGTGAACGCTCTGTCGAACTATTTCAAGGTTCAGGCGTTTCGCGACGGCGCGACCAAAATGGCAGAGTTCAAAAAGGGTGTGCTGGTCAATGACCCGCGCCAGGGCAAGACGGATGAGAAGAACGGAACCCTGGTCGAGTTCGAGCCCGATGGCACAATGTTCAAGCATTACCACTTCATCCCGGAGTACCTGGATGACCTGATGTGGAACTATGCCTTCCTGAATGCCGGACTAACCATCAACTATAACGGACGGAAGTTCTTTTCGAAAGATGGTCTCCTGGATCTCCTGAAGCAAAAGACCAATCCCGAAGAACTGCGATATCCGATCATCCATATAAGAGGCAACGACATTGAATTTGCCCTTACCCATGGAAATCAATACGGCGAAGAATACTATTCATTCGTGAATGGCCAGAATACAACCCAGGGTGGTACCCACCTGGCAGCTTTTCGCGAAGGTCTGGTGAAAGCCGTTCGCGAGGTTTGTAAAAAAGAGTACGACGCTGCGGATATCCGTGCGTCGATCATCGGTGCAATAGCCGTGCGCGTCCAGGAGCCGGTGTTCGAATCGCAGACCAAGACCAAGCTTGGCTCAGTGAACATGGCGCCCGATGGCCCGACCGTGAAAGTTTATGTGGGCGATTTCGTGGCAAAAGAGCTGGAGATCTACCTCAACAAGAACCCATCCGTAAAGTTGGCCCTGTAAAAGCGTATCATCCAATCGGAAAGGGAAAGAAAGGAGATCGCCGGTATCAAGAAGCTGGCAAATGAACGGGCCAAGAAAGCCAACCTTCACAACAGGAAGCTTCGTGACTGCCGTTTCCACCTGGACGAGAAAAACGAAAAAGGTCTTAACAGCCAGATATTTATTACTGAGGGTGACTCCGCATCGGGATCGATCACGAAGTCCAGGAACGTAGAAACCCAGGCGGTATTCAGCTTGCGCGGTAAGCCACTGAACTGCTTCGGACTTACCAAGAAGGTGGTGTACGAGAACGAGGAATTCAATCTCCTTCAGCATGCCCTCAATATTGAAGATGGCATGGAGGGGCTCCGCTACAACCAGGTCATCATCGCCACCGATGCCGACGTGGATGGGATGCACATCCGCCTTCTGCTGATGACGTTCTTCCTGCAATTCTTCCCCGACCTGGTAAAGGCCGGCCACGTGTTTATCCTCGAGACACCTTTGTTCCGCGTCCGGAACAAGAAGCAGACGATCTATTGCTATAGTGAAGAAGAGAAGCAGAAAGCCATGAAGGAACTGGGGGGGAAAGTCGAGATAACCCGATTCAAGGGTCTCGGCGAGATCTCACCTGACGAATTCGGAAACTTCATCGGTGAAGACATCCGACTCCAGCCGGTGCTGCTCCACGATACGAATCTCCAGCACATCATGGAGTTCTATATGGGCAAAAACACCCCCGACCGCCAGGAGTTCATCATCGACAACCTGCGGATCGAGCTCGACAAAGTCGAGAAAGGAGTGGAAGACAAGATTGAACTGGAAGAACAACCGGAAGACGCCGTCGCGTAAAAGGGTAACGAGTCAGTGAGGTTGAAATGCCGATTTAAGATCTGAGATATTAGATTTTTGATTTTAGATTCCTGGGCGGTTCGATAGTTCGGAGATGAGTTTCATGAGGGAATGTTGGTGGCGAGTGGGTTGGCGAAATGCCGATTTAAGATCTGAGATTTTAGATTTTTGATTTTAGATTCCTGGGCGGTTCGGTCGTTTGGAGATGAGTCTCATGAGGGATGTTGGTGGCGTGGTAGTTTGATGAAATGCCGATTTAAGGTCTGAGATTTTAGATCTTTGATTTTAGAATCCTGGGCGGGTTCGATAGTTCGGAGATGTGAGTTTCATGAGGGAATGTTGGTGGCGAGTGGGTTGGCGAAATGCCGATTTAAGATCTGAGATTTTAGATTTTTGAATTTAGATTCCAGGCAGTTTGATCGGATGGGGAGACGAGAAGGATGATGTGACGAGGGGCCAAGTCGCTTGATAAATGCTGATTTAAGATCTGAGATTTCAGATTTTAGATTTCAGATTCCTGGGAGGAGTGGAAAGGAACCAATAAATATTTTAACTAAGACTCTATGACGAAAAGGGATCTTGAAGATCGTCTTATCAATTTTGCCGTTTTGATAGTTCAGATCGTGGAAGAGATACCAGGTACCCGTTCGGCTTCTCATCTATCCGGACAGTTGCTGAGATCGGGAACTTCTCCGGCATTACATTATGGTGAGGCACAGGGAGGGGAATCGCGAAGAGATTTCATCCACAAGTTGAAGATCGCATTGAAAGAATTGAGAGAGACACTTGTCTGCCTGAGGATAATCGAAAGATCGAGGCAGTTTGCTTCAAGGGAATTGATAGAACGCGCTATAAAGGAAAACAATGAGTTGGTGGCAATCTTTGTAAAAAGTGCAGAGACGGCACAGAGAAATACAAAATAGATTGGAGCTTTTGAATTTTACTTCTAAAATCTAAAATCGTCAATCTAAAATCTTAAATCGAAGAGACATTTTTTAAACTATACGACAGCACATACAAAATGAGTAAGAAGAAGTCCCCTCCCGGCAAGCCGACGATCGTTTCGCCTAATGTTCCTGCGAATGGCAATGGTGAGGCAATTCATACTGTTGCACTGGATGGATTGTACCAGAACTGGTTTCTTGACTATGCTTCCTATGTGATCCTCGAGCGGGCTGTTCCGCGGATTGAAGATGGATTGAAACCGGTACAGCGAAGGATCATGCACTCCCTCAAGGAGATGGATGACGGGAGGTTCAATAAAGTGGCAAACGTTATAGGTCATTCGATGCAGTATCACCCGCACGGGGATGCGGCCATCGGGGAGGCCATCGTCAATATCGGACAAAAGGATCTGCTGATCGAGACACAGGGTAACTGGGGAGATATCCGTACCGGTGACAGCGCGGCAGCGCCTCGTTATATCGAAGCACGCCTCTCGAAATTTGCGCTCGACGTTGTCTACAATCCGCAGACAACAGAATGGCAGCTGTCATACGATGGTCGCAAAAAAGAACCCGTAACCCTTCCGGTAAAGTTTCCGCTTTTGCTCGCACAGGGCGTGGAAGGGATCGCGGTGGGACTGTCGACCAAGATCCTGCCACATAACTTTTGTGAGCTGATCAAAGCTTCGATCGACATCCTCAAGGAAAAGAAACCGAAGATATACCCCGACTTCCCGACAGGAGGGATAGCCGACTTCTCGGAATATAATCAGGGGATGCGCGGCGGCAAGATCAAGGTACGCGCGAAGATCGAGATACAGGACAAGAAGACCCTTGTGATCAGGGAGATACCATTCTCGACAACGACTACTTCCTTAATGGAGTCGATTGTCAAGGCCAGTGAGAAAGGTCAGATCAAGATCAAGCAGGTTATCGATAATACGGCTAAGGACGTCGAGATCATGATCATTTTGCAAACCGGTCAATCGCCCGAGATCGCCATGGAAGCGCTCTTTGCGTTTACCGACTGCGAGATCAGCATTTCACCAAATGCCTGCGTGATCGTCAACGACAAGCCACAGTTCATGGCCGTTAACGACATCCTTAAATATAATACGGAGCTGACCGTAGCGCTGCTGAAGAGGGAGCTGGAGATCAAAAAGGCGGAGCTGATGGAGAAGATCCTCTTCTCGTCACTCGAAAAGATCTTCATCGAAAACAGGATATACCGCGACATCGAGGAGGCCAAGACCTGGGAAGAAGTGATCGCCAGGATCGACAAAGGTCTGAAGCCACACAAGAATAAGTTCTATCGCGAGATCACCCAGGATGATATCGTCAGGCTGACGGAGATCAGGATCAAGCGGATCTCGCGCTACGACTCATTCAAGGCCGATGAGATGCTGAAAGACCTTGAGAAAGAGCTGAAGGAAACGAACTATCACCTCAGGCACCTCACGGACTATGCGGTGGGTTACTTCCAGAAACTTCTTGAGAAATACGGAAAAGGCAGGGAACGCAAGACCGAGATCAAGAGCTTCCAGTCTGTATCGGCAACCGATGTTATCGCGATCAACCAGAAGCTGTACGTGAACAGGGCCGATGGCTTTGTGGGTTATGGCTTGAAGCGTGATGAGTATATCTGCGACTGTTCAGATCTTGATAACGTCATTGTGATCCGCAAAGATGGCAAGGCGCTTATCTCCAAGATCCAGGAAAAGGCTTTCATGGGTAAGGATATTCTCTATGTCGGTGTGTGGAAGAAGGCGGATGATCGTATGATCTATAACGTTATTTACTCGGACGGGAAGTCGGGCAAAACCTTTGCGAAGCGCTTCAACCTTCCGGGTGTTACACGGGATAAGGAGTACGACCTGACGCAAGGTCATCCCAACTCGAAGATCCACTATGTCAGTGGCAACCCCAACGGTGAAGCCGAGACGGTAGAGGTGAAGCTGAGTCCGGCGAGCACGGCCCGTAAGAAAATATTTGAATACGATTTCTCCGAGCTGGAGGTAAAAGGTCGCGCTTCACGCGGGAACATCATCACTCAGTACCCCGTTCGCAAGGTGGACTTCCTCAAGGCAGGCGCGTCAACGTTAAGCAAGATCGACTTGTGGTACGATGAGGCGGCCGGCAGATTGAATAAGGACGGTCGTGGCAAGAAGCTCGGAAAGTTCGATGGCGATGACCAGATCATTGCGTTCATGAGGAACGGATCCTACAAGATCACCAGCTACGATCTTTCGAACCGCTATGACCCGGAGAAGACCATGCATATCGAGAAGTACAATCCGAAGAAGGTCGTTTCTGCGATCTACATCGACGGGGAGAGCAAGCAATACATGGTCAAGCGCTTCATGATCGAAACAAGCACAACAGATAAGGAGTTCGGCTTTATTTCCGAGACAATCGGGTCGAGGCTGGTAGTAGTATCGACTGCCGAATCTCCGGAGGTACAGATCGAAGTACAGAAGGCCAAGGACAAGCCGAAGAAAATGGAGACCGTAAACCTCGATGAGCTAGTGGAGGTGAAGGGCTGGAAAGCCGTTGGCAACAGGTTGTCGGAGTACAAGGTGTCGAAAGCAGTGCTCGTACAGGATGAAGAGACGGGCCTGGAGGAGGGCGATGAAGAGAACGACCTGATCGAGGCGACCGAAACCGAAAGTGGTTCTCAGTCGCAAAAAAAAAAATGGGAAACAGACCCGGAGACAATCGAGGACGACGGACAAGTCAACCTCTTCGCAGTCCCGGAAAAACCAAAGCTCCCGACAGGTCGGGACCAGCAAAGGCCGGAGCCAAAGCTCAAAGTCAAAGTCGAACAGCAAGCCCTCTTCGGAGCGGAGCAAAAAAGGGACGAAACAAACCTCAGCCAAAGTCAGCTCCAAAACCAAAAGCAAAGCCAAAGTCCAAACCAAAACCAAAGCGAAAGTGAAGGTGAAGAAGCGTTAGAGGACAATGGCTCCGGAGATGAACCGAAGAAAGACAATGGTAAATCATTCGGAGTGGGAGAAACGATCGAGTTCGACATATAGGCATCGCAGTTTCCAACACAGATACGGAAGGTCGTCATAAATGGCGACCTTTTTTATTGCTCCCTGGACCGACGTTTGAGTGGTGGAAAAGTTGTATTATATTTAGTGTATGTAAAACACTTATAGCAATGAGTCGCGCCGTTCTTTGTATAGCCATCGTCAGTCTGAGCCTGTTCTCATGCGCGACTATTATTAACTCAAGTCATACGACCGTTGAGATATACAGCCGGGCCCCCTCGATTGTCATCGGGAACGATACCCTTCATGTTCAGAATCAACCCGTACACGCACGCGTAGAACGGCACAAGCTTCCGCTGAGAATCGTCGAGATCAGTGACACATTGTCCCGTGAGATACTGGTGAGCTCGAAGAAGTCATTTGCATATTACCTGAACTTCCCCTACACCTATGGACTCGGTGCGCTTGTGGACATGAAAAATGAACGACGCTATACCTATCCACGTCGCATCTATTTCGAGAAAGATGGCTACAAAACGCATAAAGCGCATGAAAGAAAGGCGGGAGATGTATTCTTTGAAATTGGATTCCCATGGCTTAATACATTTTTAACTGCGCCTGCCGGAGCACGGGAGGGCAGTAGCACCGGCTTCTGGTTCGTAAGCGGTGGCTTGGTATATTATCATTCTTCCCATGCTTATTGGCGGATTCATTCCCAGATGGCTGTTGACTTTCCGGTACCGTTACCGATGGGAGGAGATTTCGATGATTTTGAGTCCAGGTCGGGGATCTCGGCCAGCGTGTCACATCATCACGCTATAAACAGGTTCTCTATCGGATATGGATTGAATTGCACACGTTACGACTGGGTCACCAATGCAGAGGCCGAACGTGAACATCATTACGGCTTCGGATTGACCATACAACCCGCTGTTGAATTGGGACGTCGTCTTATCATCGGTCCGAACTATCGCCCGACGTTTTTTAGCAGGGGAAACATGAGATATGAGCACGTGATCAGCCTCAACGTGGAGTGGAGGATTCCAATAGCTCAAAAATAGCTCGCCAAAGCGCACGTGCGCGATGACGCTTAATACTCTACTAGCGTGCCGTCTGGCGTTATCTCACTGAGAGCATCTCCATAGGCTGATTGTAATAGTCTTCTTTTCGATTGAACCGATGTGAACTCACCAGTACAAAATTGCCGGCACTGATTTTAACTACTCCCCGAAGCACATCGCCGATAAAGCCGATACGTCTAAGCGCATATATACCTGGCCGCGCAGAGTGATCATTAAGTACGGAATAACTATAAAACGCTGAGCCCAAAACCACTGAGCTCCGAACCGCCAGGCATACCGCCAAACGCTGAACCCTGAACGCTGAACCCGGAACGCTGAACGCGAAGCGAACTCCCGGTTGGAAGACCCGACCCTTGCCCTAGATAAATACCCACTTTTACGGTAGAACCTGACATTATGATCGCAGCATCGAACCCCTTAAATCAGCTTGTTTTCAACGTTTCAACTTCGAATAGTACAAAAGTACTACGGAAATAGTACATCATTTTCGAAACCTCACAACATGATTTCCAGTTTTAGTGCTTATACCTTCCTCTCAACCCCATGACTGAAGCATTCAACGTTATTGCCTCCGACGGATACAGTTTGTCTGTTACAGGCCACTTGCCATCCAATCCCAATGGAGATGTTGTGCTGCTCAACTCAGCCACCGGCGTGAAGCAGGGTTACTATACGGACTTTGCCAACTTCATAGCAGATCAGGGATTCAGGGTTTACACGTACGACTACAGGGGCATTGGAAAATCAAGTCCCGAGTCACTCGTCGGCTTCAACGCCACAATGCATGAGTGGGGTACGCTCGACTATCACGCGGTGCTCAAACACCTTTTCGTGTCTTTTCCCGATTCAAAATTTACGGTGATCGGACACAGCGTCGGAGGTCAGATCATCGGTATGTCACCATTATCGGAGAATCTGGATAACATCATTACCATAGCGGCGCAGACGCCGTACTGGAGAAACTTCAACAGTCACAGTAAGCTGTTCACATTCTGGTATGTGATGATTCCTTTTTTCACAAAGCTGTTTGGTTATTTCCCGGCATCGAAGCTGGGATTGTTTGAAAACCTTCCGGCAGGTGTCGCCCTTCAGTGGTCAAGGTGGGCGAAATCAAAATCATATGTATTCGACGAGCTGCCTTATATGAAGGAAAGATTCAGGTCACTGCATCAGCCTGCGCTGATGATCAGCTTCTCCGACGATGAATACGCGCCACAGGGTTCTGTAACAAATTTGATGTCATATTTTAAAAACCTCAAATGGAATCACTGGCACCTGAAGCCAAGAGATCTTAAGCAGGAAAAGATCGGACATTTCGGTTTCTTCCGCCGTAAGAAAGCTTCAGCGTTTTGGTCGGACATCACGGCATGGATCAGTCAGCCCGTACCTGCAACAAGCAGGACATAGAAGATACTGTTTAGTTTGGGTTTGGTTAAAATGTAGTTCGAAGGCGACCAGGGGTGGTTGCCTTCTTTATTTTTCATTCGGCGGTTGAAACGGCTCAAACAATTCAAATTTTGTAACTTGTTGGCATGAAACGTAACCTCGCGCTGCTACTTACTGCTGTGACTGTTTCGCTTTGCCACGCACAGAATCAGATCTATGCGAGTGGCAAGGTGATGGATTCACGAACGAACAAGGGAATCCGTGCGGAGATCGTATATGCCAGCATTCCCACCGGAAGCCTGTATGGCAAATTCAACGACAGCACTTTCATCTTTGAGATATTCGGAACTGCCAAATACAAAGTGACAGCCACCGCGCAGGGCTATAATGCCCGGACGGTCATCATCGATCCGAAGAACGTTACCCAGGAAGGCACGATATCCCAGAACATCACGCTAACTCCCAAAGGATCTACGATCGTGTTGAGCCACCTTATCTTCGATCAGGGTAAATCCACCATTCAGAAATCATCCTATTCACAGCTTGATGAAGTCGTCAGGATGATGAAGGACAATTCCAAAATGGTTATCCAACTGGAAGGTCATACTGATAACCAGGGCGATCCGAAGGCAAACCTGGAGTTGTCGCAGGAAAGGGTCGACGAGGTGAAGAAGTATATCGTGAAGCAGGGAATTCAGAAAGACCGGATCAAAACGAAGGCCTTTGGCGGAACGCAACCGCTGCGTAATGAAATGACTCAGGAAGCACGAGCGTTGAACAGACGTGTCGAGATGCGAATACTGAAAGAGTGACTTTGAGGTCTCCTTTGAGATTTCTTTGTGTCCTGGATCTTATGGCGTGTATAATTTACGAATTACAGTTATTCGTATTGATAGCGTGTAGGATCTTTCACCGCAGAAGCACGGAGGCGCAAGGTTACGCAGGGATAATCTAAAAAATCGAGGGTAAGTTGTTAAGGTGCCTGGCTTGAGGCAAGGGATTGCGCTTGCTTTTTCATCGCCAGCTGCTCCGTTTCCCATAGCTGCCAGTGTTCACGCAGTTCCAGGATGTCGTGTTCGATGCACGGATAGCTTTCCGTGAATGATGATGGAATGGGAGGCAACGCCCCGGCTGACAGCTGAGTCGTGGTAAGTCCGCCGGACCATTCGAAGTGCGCCGGATCGTAAGGCGATTTCCAGCGGCCACCCCAGCGAAGTCCGAGCTTTTCTCCTTCGACACCGATCTTGTTCCATAATTTTACATCGTCCCACTGTGGTTGTCCGTCAACCATGGCCACCAGGTCCACAGCGAGTCCATATTGATGTTTTGATTTTCCGCCGGCTGAGCGCGTATATTTTCTGCCCATCGTAAAGTATTCCGATTGCTTGGCACGTGTGCGGAAAGACTCCACAACCACAAGCTCGATACCCTTTGCCTTGC
>CBHTUB010000111.1:0-13719 GCA_966095595.1 uncultured Chryseosolibacter sp.
TTATTCCCATAAATAACATTCCCGCTTTCTATGGAATTCGAGATTCTGGATGAACAGGTTGTGCTGTTTCCTCAGAAAGTAATGTATCTGAAGCACCACCAGGCGCTTCTCGTCGCAGACCTCCATCTGGGAAAGATCAATCATTTCCGCAGATCCGGCATTGCCGTGCCCGTAAAAGCAAATGACCATAATCTCGAAAATCTTGTCGATGTGATCAACGCATCGAAACCGCGCCGCGTGATCTTCCTCGGCGATCTCTTTCACAGCCACTATAATCCGGAGTGGGAAGTTTTCGGTGAGCTGGTGAGGCATTACAGGTCGATATCTTTCGAACTTGTGGTTGGCAATCACGACATCATGAGCGATCTTCAATACCAGCGCAAAGGTATCAAGCTGCACGACGAGCTGATACTCGGTCCATTCGTTTTTACGCATCACCCGATGGAGGAGATCCCGGAAAAATATTATAACATCGCGGGGCATATTCACCCCGGTGTGCACCTTCGGGGCAAGGGGCGACAAGCGATCACATTGCCATGTTTTTACTTCGGAAGCAGGCAGGGATATCTGCCCGCATTCGGGTCATTTACCGGTTTGGCGAGGATCGCACCCAGGAAAGATGATAAAGTTTTTGTCGTTGCTGATAACAAAATAATGTCCGTATCATGAAGAGTATTATTACCTGGTCGTTTGTCCTGGCGGCATTCAGTCTTTCGGCCCAGGACACCACACGCCTGTCGATGTTATTCCTGGGAGATATCATGCAGCATGATTCTCAGATCGCCGACGCGTGGGACCCTGTTTCAAAAAGATATGACTATAATCCCTGCTTCAGACAAGTGGCGCCCTATATCCAGGCCGTTGACCTGGCCATCGGGAACCTCGAGCTGACGCTGGCGGGAAAGCCGTTCAAGGGTTACCCTCAATTCAGCGCGCCGGACGAGCTTCTCCCTGCACTGACAGAAATGGGACTTGACGTGCTTGTAACGGCCAATAACCACTGCGTTGATCGCGGACGGCAAGGTGTGGAAAGGACCATACGCATGCTCGACAGCTTGAAGGTACCGCATACAGGTACATTTACGAATGAAAGGGAAAAACAAAACCTGCATCCCCTTCTGGTGGAGAAAAATGGTTTCCGTCTTGCATTGCTCAATTACACGTATGGAACAAATGGTCTTCCTGTCACTAAACCCAATATCGTCAATCTTATCAATACCGATGAGATCGTAAAGGATCTGGCGACTGCGAAAAAGATGAACGTCGACATGATCATCGTGTTTGTTCACTGGGGAGCGGAATATCAAAGTCTTCCTTCGTCATGGCAGAAAGATGTTGCGGACCTTTTTTTTAGGAACGGAGCGCAATTGGTAATTGGCGCGCACCCTCATGTTATTCAACCCATGGAGTGGAATAGGGAGAAGAATCAGCTCATCGCGTATTCATTGGGAAATTTTGTCTCCGGACAGCGGAAGCGCTACACGGACGGCGGCGCCATGATCCGTCTCGAGCTCCGGAAAGTGCAAAATGGAGGTCAAACGGTCACCACGATAGATACTGCCGGATACATTCTTCAGTGGGTACAGCGCACGAATGACGTGCAGAAGAACTACTGCGTATGGCCGGTTCCTACCATCGAAGCAAATCCGGGCATTCTCAGGAAAGACGCCGCCGCATATTCTGCCTACCAGACCTTTGTCGAAGACTCACGAAAACTGCTGAACACACACAATAAAAACGTCGGCGAGTACGCAAGCCCCGCCAAATACTCTGTTCAGTTTGCAGGCACAGCAACCGACACCCTCCACCTCAGGGAGATGTTGCAACAACAAACGAAGATCAAGATGCTGATAGATGTCAATGCCCTTAAGATAAATGTCGGACCACTAACAATGCCCGATGCGCAACATCTTAGAATGAAGCTTAGGGACAAGAATGTGGAAATTAAAGAGTAGGTAAATTTCTTTTGAAATCGTCACTTCCAAACACTTCTGGCTGAACTTCAATTGCGGCTGGGTAAAAAAATCACAAATAATCTTACCTATCCTGGCAGACTGCCTCTTAGTTCGGTAATTTTATTTTGCTATCCACCAGAACATGTTAAAGAGGCTGAAAGACAATTTTATTTCCATCGCGCTGTATTTGCTTATCGCGTTAATTCTGGCAAACGCTCTTATTATCATTTACAACCGGAATGTGATGGAGAGCAACAACGTGCTGCAGACGCAGACAGAGGAAGTAAAAAGAGCGTGGACAGAGCTCTTTGATAGCAATCTTAGAAGGATGGACCTTGGCCTGCGGGGTTATGCGCTCACCAGGAACAAACAACTTCTGGATCCCTATCAAACCGGTAAACGCGATATGCCTGGCACGATCGGGAGAATCGATAGTCTCCTCGTTGCTCAGAATCTTGATACACTTCGGGACGACTTTGAGGCCTTCAAGATAACGCTGAGTCAATATATGGAGCACTCTGACAGAATGAAGGATTACGCGGAGCAGGGAAATATGGACGAATTTCTGAAAATGCTGAACGAAGACCGGGGTTACGACCTTTGGACTGCATTTGCTCCGATGTTTGGCGCCATCATGACTTATGAGGACCAACTGGTTGAACACGCAAGATCGCGTTATGAAAGTGCGCTCAGCCGCAATGTCGTATTCGGAGTGTTGCTCGTCCTGCTGACCATTCCAACGTTGATGGCAGTGATTTACAAGATCCGTCGTGAAACCAGGGCAAGAGTGAAGCTCCTTCAGGATTTCGAGATGAATACCAAACAATACATGTTCAATCCCGGCGATGATTACCACGCAGAGGATGCACAGGGAATTATTCAAACATCTATTATCAACCTCAAAAAGGCATCAGCATTTATCAAGAAAATAGCTTCGGGAGATTATTCCGTCAACTGGGAGGGTATGACCTCGCAGAATGCCCAACTTAACCAGGACAATCTTGCTGGTGATCTCATAAAAATGCGCGACCAGATGAAAAAGGTAAAGGAGCTTGATGAAAAGCGTATCTGGGGCACGGAGGGACTTGCAAAATTTTCGGATGTCGCCCGCATCAATCAAAACGACATTGAGAAGCTTTCAAATGAAGTGATCCGTTTCCTTACCAAACACCTTAAGGCACAACAAGGCAGCCTGTTCGTCTTGAATGACGATGATGAACATGAATCCTTTCTTCAGCTTAAAGCGTGTTACGCGTTCGACAGGAAAAAATATATCGAAAAGAAAATCGACATCGGCCAAGGTCTTGTCGGTCAGGCATTTCTTGAGGGAAATACTATTCTTCTGACGGACGTACCACCCAACTACGTTCACATCACGTCAGGCCTTGGAGACGCTACACCCAAATGTGTGATCATTGTGCCGATGAAATACAATGAGCGTGTTGAAGCGGTTCTGGAATTGGCCAGCTTCGCAAAATTTGAACGTCACGAAGTAGAATTTCTCGAGAAGGCTGGTGAGGTAATAGCTTCGTCCATCTACTCGACAAAAACCAATGAAAAGACTGCCCGACTCCTTCGCGAAACACAGGAACAGGCGGAGACGCTTCGGTCACAGGAAGAAGAGCTTCGCCAAAACATGGAGGAGCTTCAGGCTACTCAGGAGGACATGATCAGAAAGCGGCAGGAGTCAAAGTAGTGATCACCTGCGTTTCTTCTTTTTGGGCGCACCACCTCCACCACCCTGGGCGAAGATCAAACCAATGGAAAATTCCATCCCGGTGAAATCGATTTTAGAATCACCGTAGTCTATCGGTAACGTTGTGAAGCTGTCATTCCCACCCGTATAGGATCCGGTAAGTGGAAATTTAGCCTGACCGATCAGGTAGTTGCCCTCGAGAGAAATTCCGAACTGAGACGTGACGTATACGGTGAACTCAAATCCGGCATGATATCCGAATCCGGGGTGATTCTTGAAAGACACGTCAGAATCTACTACCTGCCATCCTTGCCAGGCCCTCAGTGCCCGGTCGAGATTGCCATAATTGATCCTGTTATCGAAACCGTAGAAGAAAAATCCGCCGCCTTTAATGTCGAACTCCGCCTTTGAGCCACGGAATTGAAAAACCAGTTCCGCCGGAATAAAGACGGTGAAGTTTGGCCCCAGCAATGCCTTGTTGCTTTCAAACGGAAGATCCTTCAGATTCAACCCGCTCATGCGATACAGCGATACGCCCGTCTCGAGCGCAATCACTCTCGTAAGATCGATGCCCACACCACGGATCGAAAAGGGACTTATCGGAGTGGAGAATTCTCCATGGCGTGGAATGAAGTACGAGAAAGACAATCCAAAATCCTGACCTTGAGATTGCACGGCTGCACCCAGAAGCGTGACAATGATTATAAAATGCCTGAGTTTGTTCATGTATGGACAATCCTATTTTTTGTTGTAATCACTAAATAAAATTTGCTGATAAGCCTTGCTGAGATCGGTAACACTATCGCTCGTCACCTGCTTGTGCATGAACTGTTTCCCTGCATTGTCGTAGACCAGATAATCTGCGTCGTCAACATAACCATATCCATCGTTGAAAAAGTAAACAGCGAATGACCTGACATCCGGTGACAATATATTCTTGCTGAACCGAAATTGATCCGATGGCTTGCCAAGCTGTGCAAGTAAAGTATTCGCGATGTCGGTATGCCCCGCAAACGTATGGATCACTGTATCCTTTTTTACAGCGCCGCCGATCATTATCAGCGGAATCCGAAATTTTTCTTTATCCTTCGCCTGCTTATTGCCAGGAAATCGATGTCCATGGTCGGCGACGAAAATAACGACAGAATTCTTCCACCATGTTTTCTTTCTGGCATTTTCCACAAATACACCGATGGAGCTGTCAGTGTAATAGCATGAATTGAGGAACAGCGATTCCTCATCCTTGCCGATGATCTTTGGCTTCATAGGCACGTCGAATGGCTCGTGACTGCTTAGCGTGAGTACTACCTTGAAGAAAGGCGCGGAAGCCGTGTCGCATTCGGCAAGCGCGCGGCCGAGTACTATATGATCGTGAACACCCCACTTACTTTCGTTTTGATCCGATGGAAAGTCGTCTTCCGTTGTCGTGTGATCAAACCTGCATCCGGTGATATACGACCGAAAATTTGCAAAGTCGATATCACCGCCATAGACAAAAGACGTAGTGTAACCCAGGCTGTCGATAAAGTGATTGAGATAGGGCAGGTGTTGCGTTTTGGCCGGGTACTTGATGATCGAGGTGGTAGGCTGAGCCGGATATCCACTGAGTACGCTGATGATGCCCTTATCGGTTCGGTCGCCACTGGAGTAGAAATTGTCGAACAGAATTCCGTCTTTCGCGTACCTGCTGAGGTTGGGCGCGATGCCTTTCATTCCACCAAGGGGCTCGACGACGTCGGCGGTAAAGCTTTCAACGATCACCAAAATCACATTCGGTTTCTCGGTATTGAATAGCCGCGTGGTCGCCGTGTCATCTTCCGCATACAATTCACGAAACAGCTTATCGGCTTTGCCCTTATCAAAAAAGTCTTCAGGGTATTGCAGATTGGCGCCCTTTTGAACGCTGTACATGAAATTCCAGATCACGTTGATGGCAGCGTGGTTGGCAAACGTGTTGGTAGGGTGAAAGTAGACAAAACCCGTGTTCATCGGCGCAACCGTAAAACTTCCGCGTATAGGCAGGAACATCAGTGCTGACAGCAGTAAAAATACAAGGGCAGTCTTTCGTGGTGCAGGTTCGAGCTTCCTGATCGTCGGAGCAATTGTCCTCGAATAAAACAGCAGCGATAAAGCGAAGATCAAAATGAGAATGGTCATCAGCATCAGCACAACCCTGATGGAAACACTTCCCACAGCTTCCGAGCCGAGGTAAAACAGCGGTGTCGTGTTCATCCTGAATCCCCAATGCTTGTAGAGCTCCAGGTCTACAACCACGATGATAGAGCAAACAAAAAGCAGCAGGGTTGTGGTTATGTTGAGCAAACTCGAAACTTGCTTTCGTTTCATAAAAACGCCGGCCGTCAGTATCAATCCGGTCAGCATCATAAAATATCCGGTGATGCTCAGGTCCATCCGCCCACCTTTCAGAAAGATCATCAGGATGTCATGCCCCTCTAGGGACGATGTGAGCGAAAAATGGTAAAGCAGAAAGGCGGAACGCACCAGCAGCTGGAACGTAAACCAGAAGGCAGCGAATAGTCCGAAAACTTTTAGGCGTTCACGCATGGTGGATTTTAAACGCACAAAGATAACAGAGGATGCATTCGATAATTATCAGTAACATTGTAAAGTTCATTAACCTATGAAACGTAATCTTTTACTGGTCATTATTCTCGACCTGCTTCTTCTTATCGGGTGTTCGGAGCGCCCCCAACCTGCAGATCTGATCGTCATGGGAACAATTTACACGGCAACCGAGGCAAGTCCCGTTGTAGAGTGCGTCGCCGTGCGCGAGGGAAAAATTGTTTTTACAGGATCAAAGAAGGAGGGTCTCGAGCTGAAAGGTGACAAAACTGCGTTGATCGAACTTGGCTCCCGTATTATGACTCCGGGTTTTATCGAAGGCCACGGCCACATCATGGGCGTGGGATATAATGAGCTGAATCTTGACCTGATGGCCGTGAAGAGCTATGAGGAACTGGTAGAAAAGGTAAAGGAGGCAGTTAGTAAGGCGAAGCCCGGGCAATGGATACAGGGACGCGGCTGGCATCAGGACAAATGGGATAAAAAGCCGGAAAAAATGGTTAAGGGGTTCCAGACACACGAGCTATTGAGTTCCGTATCGCCCGACAATCCTGTTTTTCTCCGGCATGCAAGTGGTCATGCGGCGCTGGCCAACGCGAAGGCTATGGAGATCGCCGGCGTCAATCAGCTGTCGAAAGAGCGACTTGGTGCACAGCGGTCTGATGACGGAGGCGAGGTGATCCGCGATGAGTTCGGAAATCCAACGGGAATTTTTAACGAACGTGCCATGTCGCTGATAGCGCAACATATTCCTCAAAACACGGCAGAGACCGATGAGCAGGCACTTTCACTGGCTATCGATGCCTGCTTCCGGAACGGTCTGACCAGTTTCCATGACGCAGGAGCAAGCCGCGAGAACATCGCGTTGTTTCAAAAATTCAAAAACGAGAACAGGCTTGGGCTTCGGCTCTATGTTATGCTTACAGGATGGGACCGGGACCTCCTCCGGGAATGGTATGCAAAGGGACCACAGATTGACCCGAGGTTGACGATAAGATCCATCAAATTGAATTGCGACGGTGCGCTGGGATCGCGCGGCGCATGGTTGCTCGAACCGTATTCTGATCGGTCGGATTTCTACGGCATGGCTACCTTATCCATGGATACCGTTCTCGAAACTTCACGAATGGCATTGAAGTATGGCTTTCAGGTTTGTTCCCACGCCATCGGTGACAGGGCAAATCGTGAAGTCCTGGACCGCTATGAGCTGGCATTAAAGGAAAACCCGAAGAAAGACCATCGCTTCCGGATAGAACACGCGCAGCACATTGCCCCAAAGGACCTGCCTCGATTTTCACAGCTGGGTGTCATCCCTGCCATGCAAGCCATCCACATGTCTTCAGACAGACCCTGGGCAATCGAACGACTGGGCGAAAAGAGGATAAAAGAGGGAGCGTATATGTGGCAGTCGTTGTTGAAGTCGGGTGTAAAGATCGTCAACGGAACGGATGCACCTGTAGAGCCATTGAATCCGGTAGCTTGCTTTTATGCGAGTGTTACAAGAAAAACCCTGAAGGGTGAACCAGAGGGAGGCTATGAGCCGGCGGAGAAGATGTCGCGGGATCAGGCGCTGAG
Organism: uncultured Chryseosolibacter sp.; assembly: GCA_966095595.1. Classification (GTDB taxonomy): domain Bacteria; phylum Bacteroidota; class Bacteroidia; order Cytophagales; family Cyclobacteriaceae; genus Chryseosolibacter. Next base: position 7,810 of record CBHTUB010000111.1, read on the forward strand.
ATCATACACGATCGATGCCGCGTACGGCGCATTTGAAGAGAATACCAAAGGTTCAATTGAGCCGGGAAAGCTTGCGGACTTCACGGTATTCTCGCAGGATCTGATGCGGGTTGAAGAAGATCAGATCCTGAACACCGAGATCGATCTAACGATTGTTGGGGGAAAGATCGTTTATGAGAAAAAATAAAAAAAGGAAGGTTTTCTTACCTTCCTTTTTTCCAGTATTGGCTGATATCAGGCACGCAGAAATTTCTCTGCTTTTTTCTTGATCATCTCACGGTCTGCGGTGATCGAAGGATCGCTGTAAACGTGTTGTGAGATCTCTCCTACAACAGACTTTTTATATCCCAGCCTCTCGGCGATCTGCTCACAGAAGACAACTTCACTTCTGAAAACCTGACCGTCCATCTTCATGAGCTGGATGAGGTAATACAGGTGTTCGAATTTTTGATCGGGTGTGAGGTTAGCAACATTGCTTATCGGCTGAGGATTCTGGATCATCTTGTTTACCTCATCTGTAGATATACCGTTTGCTTTGCCAATCATATGAATCAGCTTAGCCTCACGTTCGGCTACAGTGTTATCGCTGGCAGCCAAATTGATCAGAACGTTTAGTTCCGCTTTTTTATCAAAGATCATAATAGCTATGTTGGTTTAATGTGCAAATCAAGGTAATAATCTTATGAAAATTAATGAAAAAACTGCTGTTTTAGTACATTCAAAAAAAATATAGTCCCTGAACTTTTGATGCAACCCTTATTTTTGCGGGCTGTCTTTAGGTCAAATTTAAGTATATGAACAAGATCGTAGTCCTTATTTTACTTGCCTTCGCCTCAGTTACTGCCATTGCCCAGCAGACTGAAACTCGCCAGGTGGGGTCGTTTACAGGAGTGAAGGCGTCAGAGGCAATAGACGTATATCTTACCAAAGGCGATAAAGAAAGTGTAAAAGTTGAAGTCACCAACGGCGACCTTAAAGATGTAGTTACCGAGATATCAGGATCTTATCTGAAGGTGCACATGGCCGATGGCAATCACCGAAAAATTTCGGTGAAGGTCTACGTCACGTACGTGAAACTCGACAAATTGTCGGCCAGTTCGGCAGGAAGCATTTTTTCCCAGGAAGTTATCAAAGCCAATTCCATGGAAGTGAGCGCCTCAAGTGCAGGCACCATAGATATCAATGTTGAGGTAAACCAATTGGAAGCAAGTGCCTCCAGCGCAGGCGATATTGATGTGAAGGGGAAAGGAAAAACAACCACCCTGGAGGCCAGCAGCGCCGGAGAAATCGATGCCTACGATCTCGAGGCTGAAAATGTTGATGCAGAGGCTTCAAGTGGAGGCTCTATCAAAGTGAATGTTCTCAAAAGCCTGACTGCGCATGCAAGCAGCGGAGGGGGAATAAGATACAAAGGCAACCCCGAAAACTCAAACACCGAGGCCAGCAGTGGAGGTTCGGTAAAAAAATCAAACTGATTTGTGAACCCCTCGCTTCCCCGAGGGGTTTTATTTTTAAATTCAGTTTATGTCTTCCAATTATCTTGCCGGCAGCACGAATTTTTGGGTATTGGTCCTGATCATCTTCGCCAGATATTTCCTGATCGCCACCATCGCCTTCACGGTCTATTATGTCATCAGGCGCAAGGCATGGAAATTCAAAAAGATCCAACAAAAATTTCCGGTAAGAGGGGATTATCTGAGAGAGTTCCTATACTCCGTGGCAACGACATTCATTTTCGCCGGAATTGGATACCTGATCTTTGCCACGCCATTCGTCAAACTCACGCAGATCTACTACGACTTTTCCGAATACAGCGTGGGATATTTTATCGCGAGTATATTCCTCATGATCGTTATTCATGATACTTATTTTTATTGGACGCATTGGCTGATGCATCGCAAGCCGATCTACAAATACGTTCATAAAGTCCATCACCTTTCGACAAATCCCTCACCGTGGGCAGCAATGGCATTCCATCCCCTGGAAGCTGTAATTGAAGCCCTTGTCATCGTCGTGATCGCCATGGCTATCCCGTTCCATCCAATGGCCATCGGCATCTTTTTACTCTTCATGATGATCTATAACGTATATGGCCACCTGGGATACGAGTTGTATCCGAAAGGCTTTTCGAGGACGTACATTGGCAGGTGGATCAATACATCCGTTAACCATAACCTTCACCATCAATTCTTCAACGGCAACTACGGATTGTATTTTTTGTTCTGGGACCGGATCATGGGCACCCTTGAAAACACCTATGACGAAAAATTTGATGAAGCGACCTCAAAGGGTCAGATCTGATAATTTTGTCGGGTGTGCTGGCTAAATCTTCAAATCGAAACGTAACTTTAAGCCCTGCGTTCATCGTTTATACTTCGACTTCAGATAAGGTCTGATCGCCGCCGTCCATAGGTCATATCCCTTCGAATTCATATGAAGATTGTCTTCGAGAAAAAGGTCCTTTTTTAGCTCGCCGGTGGTGTCGATCATCGGTGACCACACGTCGATGCAAACGACGTTCTTTTGTTTTCCTGCCCAATCCTTGAGCAGGCGGATATAGGCCTCGTACTCGCTGCGCAGATGCCATCGGCTGATACTTGGCTTTGGCGTTATAAAGGCGACTTGCACCCTGGTTGAAAGCCGGCCGCGGATGTACTTCAGAAGTTTGTCAGTGTCTGACAGGATTTGCGCAGGGCTCTTCTTCTCGCTCAGATCGTTGTCGCCTTCATAAATAAAGATTTGCTTCGGTCTGTAGCCGATGATAAGCTCCTCGGCGAAATAGAACATATCCGAAGTCTGCGATCCTCCGAATCCGGTGTTGATGATATTGTATTCCGGAAATCGTTGTTGAACGTCGCTCCACATCCGGATGCTCGAGCTGCCCGTGAACACGATGGGTTTTGTTGATCCGGCACCTGCATTTCGCCCCAGCACCTGGGCAACTTCGGACATGAATCGTTGCGGGTCCTGTGCAAGTGACAGATTGATAACAAGGATCAGAATGATCGGAGTGATGAAATAACGCATGAGTCAAACTAACAATAAAAACAATGTATACCGACCTTGTGTGGAATAGGCTGGCCGCGTGCCCCGTAATCCCACCGAATCCATCACCTTTTTAAATGATGGCTCTATTTTAACCTTCGCAAACGTATTCTTAATAAATTTTGGTGGAATGGGCTCCAAAATCACCTGAGCTAACAAATTTTGATATAGATTTGGCGACTAAACAACTAAAATAACAACAACCACCATGGCGCATTTAAGATTTGAAGCTCTAAAAAAATTGAGCGAACGTCAGAAAGTGCATGTCGACTTGCCGGCCGCAGTCGTCTCCAAATTCTTCGGAGAGAACGTTTACGGCATCGAGCAAATGCGTGCAACCCTGGCGCCCGGCTTATTTAAACGTGTAAGCACGGCAATCAAGAATCATGAAAAGATCGACGAGGCAACGGCCGATGCAGTAGCAACGGCAGCGAAGGCCTGGGCGATGGCTAAGGGTGCAACGCACTTTACACACTGGTTCCAACCTTTGACAGGAGGTACCGCTGAAAAGCACGATTCATTCTTCGACGCTCTCGCAGGCATCGAGAAGTTCAAGGGAAGCGAGTTGGTGCAGCAGGAACCTGATGCATCGTCATTCCCGAGCGGAGGTATCCGCAGTACATTTGAAGCGCGTGGTTACACGGCATGGGATCCGACATCGCCAATGTTTCTCTACGGAAAAACGTTGTGTATCCCGACGATCTTTGTTTCCTACACCGGCGAGACACTCGATCAAAAAGCACCGTTATTAAAAGCGCTTAAGGCAGTTGACCTGGCTGCAACTAAAGTATGCCAGTTATTCGATAAAGATATTCAGCATGTTGTTGCATCTCTTGGGCCTGAACAAGAGTATTTGGTGGTTGATGCTGACCTTTTCCTCGCACGTCCAGATCTGGTAATGGCAGGAAAGACTGTTTTTGGTCACTCACCTGCCCGTGGTCAGCAATTGGAAGATCATTATTTTGGATCTATTCCTTCACGTATCTACGACTTCATGAAGGAGTTCGAGATCGAATGCTGGAAGCTTGGTATCCCCGTTCGCACGCGCCATAACGAAGTTGCACCAAGCCAGTTCGAAGTAGCGCCACTATTTGAAGAAGTCAACGTAGCCAACGACCACAACCAGCTGATGATGGATGTGATGGGCCGCGTTGCTGAAAAGCATAAGTTGAAAGTTCTGTTCCATGAAAAACCATTCGCCGGCCTTAACGGAACAGGTAAACATAACAACTGGTCCCTGATCACCGACACCGGTGTCAACCTCTACGCACCGACAAGCAGCGCGCGCGACAATCTGTTGTTCCTCACGTTCTTCGTAACTACAATAAAGGCAGTTTACGAATATGCAGATCTGCTTCGTGCAAGTATCGCTACGGCAGCCAACGACTTCCGCCTCGGAGCAAACGAAGCGCCGCCGGCAATCATGTCAGTATTCATCGGCTCGCAAATGACCGCCGTGTTGGACGAGCTCGAGAAAAAAGGAAACGTCAAGATCGAGAAAGGTGACAACATGTACATGAAGCTCGGTATCGACCAGATCCCGGAGATCATTCTCGACGCAACAGATCGTAACCGTACTTCACCTTTTGCCTTCACCGGAAATAAATTCGAATTCCGTGCCGTGGGTGGAAGCGACAACTGCGCTACAGCGATGACCGCACTGAACACGATCGTAACCGAACAGCTTGCACATTTCTATGATGCGGTAACGAAGCTCATCGACAAGGGAGAAGAAAAACGCCTCGCCATCGTCACAGTGCTGCGTCAGTATATCAAGGAATCGAAAGCCATTCGTTTCGAAGGTGATGGTTACTCCGATGAGTGGGTACAGGAAGCCGCAAAGCGCGGTCTCAGCAACATCAAGAACACGCCACGCGCGCTTGATGCCTACGTAACCAAAAAATCTCTCGAGTTGTTCGAGAAGCATGGTGTCATGTCACATAAGGAGACGGAAGCCAGAACAGAGATCAGGCTTGAATCATACATCAAGAGGGTTCAGATCGAGGCGCGCGTAATGGGCGACCTGGCGATGAACCACATCGTGCCGACTGCCATTGCTTACCAAAACAAGCTGATTACCAATGCCAATGGTCTCGCAGGACTCGGTGTCGATAACAAGGCGGTGGTTCAGACCATCAAGGAGATCTCTGGTCATATCGAGACGATCAAGAATGGCGTTCGTGAAATGGTTGAGGAGCGTAAACGCATCAACAAGATCACCGACACGCACGCAAGAGCGATTGCATATTGTGACGATATCAAAGAGAAATATTTCGACAATATCCGAGATGCAGTAGACAAGCTCGAGCTGCTCGTTGACGATGAGGACTGGCCACTGGTGAAATACAGGGAAATGCTCTTCGTTCGATAGAAGAAACTTTCGCACAGATTATTGTATTATGAAAGCGAGGATAGAAATGTCTTCGCTTTTTTTGTGAGTGATCCAGCAACCGGCAAAACGTTGGGTGCTAAACCCGGAACAGCTCAGGCCATTTCCTATTGACTGCTGACCATTGACTTTTTGTCTCCTCCCGAGAGCATCCTGAGTATAGCCTCCCTGATCACCTCCGGATTTGACCACGGCACAAAGTGATTCATTTTCTCTACCATGATGACCTCAACTGTTGCGTTGACCAGCATTTTTCTGGCGAAGTCGGCATTTTCCTTTGGCACAAGGTCATCTTCCGTTCCCTGAATAACAGTGACCGGACATTTGATCTGTTTCCACAAAGGAACCATCCGTTCAAGCTCCGGTTTCAAATGATAGATCTCTTCGTTTGACGCGCGAAAACTCCTCGGAAGTACCCAGCTCAGGAACGGTGTTGCCAACGGTGCGCGAAACCATGTTTCTTCAGGTTCCAGCTG
>CBHTUB010000112.1:0-13703 GCA_966095595.1 uncultured Chryseosolibacter sp.
GTAGACGGCTAAGATATTCAGACCTTCCTAGAAGCCATCGTCCTCGTCGTCTTTTTTCTCTTCTTTCTTCTTGTCATCCACTGCCGGAGCACTTCCTTCCGAAAGATTGTAGGGTACTTCGATGCCGTAGTAATTTTTCCTGACACGATTTATAAACGCAAGGACCTCGTCATCACTTCCCGGAATAAAGGCCACTTCACCGATCTTTGTTTTTCCGGCATTCGATTTTTTACCGATCACATCATTAAATGCACCGTTCGAAGAATGAACCATGAGACGGTTGTCCTCGAATCCAAAATAATACCACGCGTCAGGCGACGCCTTGAAAAACACATGAAATACCGAGGCACCGTCTTCCGTCTTGCGGATTTCCATAAACCCCTCAAAACCTCCATTGATATCATTTTTGCCGGAATGCGATGTGCCGAGTAGTCCCTCGCTGTAGAATGCCTTTAGCTTCGGCTGCCATTTCAAGTTCACATCGGCGAAGACCAGCGGTTTCACCAGGGGCGCAATCGTGGAGAGCGACACATAACCCTGCTGACTCTTCGTCTCGTAATCCTTCGCATATTTTTCGCCTACTACGTTTGCTACTTTATACAATAGCTCTGTCTGATCTCCCAGACCCTCTGCTACTCCTTCGTTCTTGATGACCTCCTGCAATTGCTTCGCCATAATGTCGAATGCGGTAGGCGGCACGTTGCAGTCCACCGTAACCATAGCATTCAGCTTGTATTCCGATGTTTCAAGATTGCCGTGTCCTATTGCCGAAGTGCCGACGTTGAAATCTTTGCTTCCATTGAAAATGTCCATCGGGCCTTCAAAACGCAGCAGTTTCTTTTCGTCATTGTAGGCGAAGAGCTTTCCTGAAAGTTTGTTGCCCGCAGCTTTCTCGCGGTCTTCGATCCGGTATTCGTTCGCCTCCTTATCGTAGACCAGCACGCCTTCCGGTTTGAAGATGTCCTCGTCGTCTTCCGAGTTTTTATCGTTAAAGAAAGTAATGTAGAACTGTCTGTCCGCACCGATATGTAAACCGGCAGTCGCCGGTCTGCCGTCTTCCGTGACTGCGGTAGAGATATCGATCAGTACCTCTGTTTCTTCTCCCGACTGGCTATACTTGAGCCAGGTGTTGTATTTCGGAAGGTTCCTGATATCGAGCTTCACGTAACCATCGAGCTGAAGGGCCGGTCTTGTCGCGTACATGATCAGGTCGCCTTTGTAAAACAGTCCCGCCCCCAGAACGATCTTTTCATTTTCAGCTACAGCACCGGTAGCCACCGTTTGCATGCTGGCAATTGAATTCCTTCGCGACTTCTTCCGGGATAACTCTTCTGCAGCGATCGGCTCGAGATGGAAGTCGGTCATCTTGATGGCAAATGTATCACTCAGGAGATTGATGTACTGATACGTCGCATAGCCACTAAATTCCTTTCGCGACACAATGTCCACGACGCCATTCGTAAGCAGGTGGTAGCCATTCAATGTATCAAGAACAATGGTGGTATTCTTCAAAGTACCGATACGTGCATTTTCGAGGATAAGGACTTCGTTATTCTCAGGTGTGATCTTCGCATCGGCGACAATGATGTACGGAATACCGCTGACTTTCAACTCCTGCGTTTTAAGATTGTACTCTGCGCGATCCGCATTGAAATGAAGAGAGTCCAGTTCCCGGCGGGTAGTATAGAAATACGAATTCTCCAGCGGCACCGATGGATCCTTGCTCATCATGATCTTTTGTTCATCAAGGTCCCACCGCGCTTTTTGAATTGATGTTTTCACCTGCGCATATGGGAAGTCGATCGCTGCAACGCCTTCCACTTCGGGGCTGATGTCGGCGTAGTTTTCTTTCAGATTGAATTTTAGTCTTACGTCTTCACCGGTGAACAATGGCTTGTCGGGATCACTTGTCCGCACTTTAAAACGACCGTGTCTTGCACTGAAGTCGTTTCCGGTAAATCGCATGTCGCGCGATACAAGTTCGGTACCACGGGTCTCGAATCTTCCCATGCCGGCAACGCCATTTTTTGAGATCGTCACAACACCCTGGAGCATGGCCGTCGAATCGTAGAAGCTGAACGGCGCCTTTTTGTTCTTCAATACCATCCGGTCACTTTTCGGAGTCCATTTCATCTCAAAATCCCGCAATGATGCCTGAGGAAATAGAACGTTCCCGAACTGTTTTTCCTCGATGATCGCCCGCTGACCGCGCGCCACCACAGAGTCAGGATAATAAATAAAATCTTCGGAGCTGACGTGCGCAGCGAGATAGTGTATCGTTCCCTGCCCGCGAAGTCCCTTCGTGTCAAGTGTAAGAAACCCGGTGAAATTTCCGTCGCCCTTGTACATCTGGTAACCTTCCCTCGGCACTTCATGCGTAAAGCCCAGGGACTTATCCGGTTGCGTGTGCAGCTTCTCCTTGAAATTCGGGAACATGCCGCTCGAAGCGAATGTACCATCGAAGTTGATCGACGCAGGATCTGCATCGTTAAGACTGTCGAGTTTGAATGGGGGCACCACGAAGAACATGGACCGGTCATAGACACCGTCGAGTACCTCAGGCCTGTCGAAATAGATCACACCCCCTGCAGATGCATCCAGACGGGGATAGTTCGGGATCCGTCGCTTTCCCGATTTGTTGTTGGACTTACTGATGTAGAGTGTTCCCGATGTTTTGTCGTAACCGGTAATACCACCCACTGCAGCCGATGTAGAGTCAGTACCTACGAGTGAGTTGTTGATCTTTCTGCGGATCTGCTGTCCCTTCGCATTTGTTTCTATCACAAAGAAGTTTACAGAGTCGATGTGTGTCAGGTCGATCAGGAAGCTGTCATAACGCAGCGTGAAGCCTTTGCCCATGATCTTAAAGTTTCCGGCATCAACCATGCCATTGAATTTGATGTCACGGTTTTGAAGGAGTGTGATGATGCTGCTGTCAGGCTTGATCCGCACGTTGAGCGAGTCACTAACGTGGAACTCTTCCACACCCCTGACCGTCATCGTACCCGCCTTGAAATTGATCGTTACGTTGGACATACTGTCGATCACCGAGTGGATCTTCAGGTTGTCGTAGTCGAGCACCCCTTTGAACGCCTTATACAGGTCAATTGCTTTTTGCTTGACGATGACCACGTCTGTCCGTTCGTCATAGATCACCATCCCTTTCTCATAAAGGAATTGAACTGCTTTCTTGATCTCATTGAGGTCGCGACCGGTAGCAGAAGCGATCTCGCCAGAGTAGAACTGTGTCACACCTTGTTTTAAGGCATAGCTGACGACCAGTCCAAGGGCATGGAATCTGAATCCCTCGCCTTTCAGGATCCTGTAGTCCTCCGGATCGTAGTAGTCCGTGGACTCGATCACAAGCGGCACTGTGTTCCTTCCACCGTCGGTCGAGAGATCGAGGCTATCCTTGTTGAGATCCCAGATGAGCTTGTCGCCGGAAAAATCAACATTGAAATAACTGGACGCAAACGGAGCGTTCCTCATGCCGCCTTTGTCTTTCTGGAGAATTAGCTGCCGGGTTGAATCGCCATAGGCATACTTCAACCTTACAGCCTGATGTACGATCGAATCGTTTCCCTGCAATATGCTGATCTGCGCCCGATTCGATGAGATCATTGAAGGTCCGAACACAAAAGCAGGCGACTTTGCAATAAACTTCAGATCACCATTTTTCGAAACTTCGATCTTTCCAGGATCTCCGTTGTAAGACTCACTGGTGATTCTGTTCCCGATAAGACTGAAGCCTCCGGTGTATTTCACATTTTCGTCACCGATACCGAGAATATTCAGATTGCTTTCGTACGACTTAAATCTGGGATAGGTAGACGCCACAGAATCCTTCCTTGCTATCGATTTGAACTCAAATGATCCAGGAATGGCGCCTGGCGTTCTGCCGAGATAAGTGAGCTTTACGAGGTCGGCTTTTATTTCTGGTTTTGTAGTATTGAAGAAGTAGGTGGTAAAATCACAGTGGACAGAATCCGGATCGAGTAATGCCGGCGACCAGTCAAAAGATCCGCCCTCTCCGACAAATGTATTATCCATGAGCGATACAGAACCTTTGGTATTCTTCAGCTGCACGGAATCATACGCAGTGGTCAGCAGCAGGGTGACCTTCGAGAACTTGATCACGGGTCCTTCGAGAGTCGGTGGTGGAGGTGGTGTCATCCATGGCGGCATAAACTCCGACGCCACGCTGTCGCTTCCATCAGAAAAACCATTAGAGTCGTCTGTGGTTATATCTGTCGACGGGTCGGTGGATGCGATAAATTGAGTCGTATCATCCCAGCTGATAGGAGCTAATGGCTCGATATACTCAAACGAATAGTTGTCATCGATAACGTGCAGGCGGAATGTCCTTTCATAATGGAGACTGTGCTCCTTGAAAAATGTTCTGCTGTTCGACAGGAATGCATTGGCTTTTGCAGGCGTCTGATTTTCGATCACCTTTCCGGCTACCGCAAGATATTTCGAGATGGAACTGGCATCGGTATTTTCGATAGTGATGGCATTGACGATGGCCCCGAAATAATTGATCAGGTGTGGCTTTACCGGGTACTTCTTGCTCTTCATCATTTTGACCTGCGACCGAACGAGCTGCTGATGCTCAAGTGAGAAGCTGCCCCATGCGGCCGAGAAGCCACCACCGATCACCGTGGCATCTACATTCTTCGTGTTTTCAAGAATAATCCTCACGCTGTCGGGAAAGCCGGCGTTAACGATAGTATTGTTTTGAGCCTTAACAAAGCCCGAAGATGTGCCGAGGACGACGAGAATATAGAAGAAAGCCTTTTTCACAATCCAAACCTTGAAATTCGCAAAAATCGGGCAAAATAACTAAAGGGTCATATCGAAACAGAACGACACGATAGCCTTTCCCTTATGCCCCCCGGATCAATTTTTTAAACGTTGAAATAAATAAAGCAAAAGCGACAGCACCAGGCTGATCAAAATGCTCGTTGTAATGGGAAAGAAGATCTTCCAGCCACCCCTGTTGATCGAAATATCACCGGGTAGCCGACCCAGAAACGGTACCCTGTCAGCGAAACTCACAACGAGCCCCGCAACGATCAGAATAACGCCCGCGATTATTAAAATTTTGCCCATCTTACCCCGGATCTGAAGTCAGATGTCAAACAAGGGAAAATTAGTTTTGATTCCAAATGCCATTTCGGAAGTGATCACTCCGGTCATTACCCCGCAGGTGCTGGCGTATCTTCCGAAGATCCGGTTCTTTCTTGCGGAAAATGTCCGGTCTGCACGGAGATACCTGAGCAGCCTTAAGATCTATGCTTCCATCGAAGAACTTCATTTTGAGGTATTGGATAAAGACACGCCCAGGGATGACCTTCGAAGATTGATGGCCCCGCTTTTCGAAGGACAGGATATTGGCGTGATCTCTGAGTCCGGTTGTCCGGGCATTGCAGATCCTGGTTCGGAGGCTGCCTTGTATGCGCATCAGCATGGCATCGCGGTGGTCCCCCTCGTCGGTCCCTCCTCCATCTTGCTGGCCCTGATGGCTTCCGGTCTTAACGGTCAGCACTTTGCCTTTCACGGATATCTGCCCATAGAAAAGGGTGAGTTGTCGAAAGCGATCAAAGCCTACGAATCCGAATCCCGGAAGAAGAACCAGACGCAGATATTTATCGAGACACCTTACCGGAACAGGCAGACCCTGCAGCATCTCCTGGCTCAGCTTTCGCCGGAAACATTACTAACGGTCGCACACGATATAACCGGCCCACTGGAGCTCATCCAAACGAAAAGAGTAAAGGAGTGGGCTTCCGCTTTGCCCGTGTTGGAAAAGCTGCCTGTCGTTTTTTTGTTCCTCGCCTGAGGAAAGCATTTTTTGGGTAAAACAATTCGTCTAAATTTGCGCACTTAAAAATTAGTAATCTCACTATGCCATATCTCTTTACTTCAGAGTCGGTATCCGAAGGTCACCCGGACAAAGTTGCTGATCAAATCTCGGATGCACTCATTGACTATTTCCTCGCTTATGACCCCAATTCGAAAGTAGCATGTGAAACCCTGGTAACAACAGGGCAGGTGGTACTGGCGGGTGAGGTGAAATCGGAAGCTTACCTGGATGTTCAGGACATCGCGCGCGAAGTGATCCGCAAGATCGGATACACAAAAAGCGAATATATGTTCGAGGCGAATTCCTGCGGTATCCTTTCGGCCATACATGAACAATCGCCCGACATCAACCAGGGCGTTGAACGTAAAAAGAAAGAAGACCAGGGCGCCGGCGACCAGGGCATGATGTTCGGCTATGCAACAAACGAGACGGACAATTACATGCCACTTCCCCTTGAGCTTGCCCATTCTCTCCTGCGCGAGCTCTCAGTGATCCGCCGCGAAGGCAAAGTGATGACATACCTGCGTCCCGATGCAAAGTCGCAGGTGACCATCGAATACAGCGACGACAACAGACCACAGCGCGTCGACACCATCGTGATCTCTACACAACACGATGACTTCGGCAAGGATGCAGCGATGTTGAAACAGATCCGTGAAGACGTTATCAATATTGTTGTTCCACGCGTGAAGAAGAGATTGCCAAAACGCGTTCAGCAGTTATTCGGCAATGACATCAAATTCCATGTTAACCCTACCGGTAAGTTTGTGATCGGCGGACCACACGGCGATACGGGCCTTACCGGCAGAAAGATCATTGTAGATACATACGGTGGCAAGGGTGCGCACGGCGGTGGTGCTTTCTCAGGAAAGGATCCTTCAAAGGTCGATCGTTCCGCTGCGTATGCTACGCGTCACATTGCAAAAAATCTTGTGGCTGCCGGCGTGTGCGATGAGGTGCTCGTTCAGGTTGCGTACGCAATCGGCGTTGCCAGGCCCGTGGGACTTTATGTGAACACCTATGGCACTGCGAAAGTGAACCTTAGCGATGGTGAAATCGCAAAAAAGGTCGAAAAGATCTTCGACATGCGTCCATATTTCATTGAACAACGCTTCAGCCTCAGGACGCCTATATATGCCGAGACTGCCGCATACGGACACATGGGCCGCGAGTCAAGGACAATTGAAAAGGTGTTCAACAAAGGCAAGCAGAACGAGAAAAAATTGAAAGTGGAATTGTTCCCGTGGGAGAAGCTCGATCACGTGGATCAGGTGAGAAAATCCTTCGGAATTAAATAAAATAAAAGGGCTCGAAGGAGCCCTTTTATTTTTCAATGAGGTCAGTGTTATACCCGACCGTTGCGCACTTTGGTCTTGAACTTCTTCAATTGCATACGGAGCGCGTTTGCTGCCTGATCAGTTGCGGCTTCGAAAGATTTGGCCTTTTCTACAGCAAACAATTGGCTTCCCGGTACATTGAGTTTTATTTCAACAGTTTTATTCTCAATACCTTCATTGTTGAGGCGTAGGAAAACCTCGCCATCCACGAGCCGGTCGTAGAATGTCTCCAACTTGTCAATTTTCTTCTGGATGAAATCGATAAGCTTCACATCGGCGTCGAAATGGATTGAGTGCACTTGCAGCTTCATAATAATCTGATTTTTATTTGTTGAACATAAAACTTTGCCGGTATATGGACCTGCCGGCAGGTCTGCATGAGTAGAAGTTGTTTACATAGGCTTATGCTTTTGGATGTGCTTGTTTAAATGCTTTTTTCAATTTGTCCATCGTGTTGTGGGTGTAGACCTGCGTTGCCGCGAGACTGGTATGACCCAGCAGGTCTTTCACCGCGTTGATCTCGGCTCCCCTGTCCAATAGATGAGTTGCATAGGTGTGCCGCAGCACGTGTGGACTGGTTTTTTCGGAATTTGTGAATGCCCTTAAATGTTGTTTTACGATCTGATAAATTAGTTTGGGATAGCACGGCTCTCCTGTATGCGTTACAAACAGCAGTCCATGCGTAGCCTTCGTGATCTCCCGGTTTCTTGCTTTCCTGTACGCGTTGATGATATTCACTAATGGCTTCGAGAAAGGAACAACACGTTCCTTGTTACGCTTGCCCAGTACCTTGATGGTTTGATTGCCGATGTCTATGTTGGCCTCCTTTAAATGGAGCAACTCGGAAAGACGAATACCGGTACCGTAGAAAAGTTCAAGTATCAATCTCGTTCTTAAACCTTCGAAGCTTTCATCACCTGCCAAACGATCCAGCATTTTAGACATCTCCTGTTCCTTTACAAACGAAGGAAGCTTTTTGCTGGTTTTCAATACGCGGATTTTTTGCATCGGGTCCCGGGTGATTGTCTCCTGACGCAACAGGTATTTGAAATACGATCGGAGACAGGCAATTTTCCTGTTAATGCTGGTTGGTGAAAGACCTGATTCGGAAAGTGTAACGATCCAGGAACGGATCATCACATGATCCGCAGCTGTCGCGTCCTGAAGCTCGTAAGTCCCGGTAAGATATTCTTCGAATTGCAGCAAGTCCGTTTCGTATGCCAGCACGGTGTTGCTGCTTGTCCTTTTTTCAGATGAAAGGTATTTGAGAAAAGCTGCTATCATGCACTACCCCGTTCCCGACCAGGTAATGCTAATGTAAAAAAATAATCCCCCACATTAAAGAATGCAGGGGATCTTGTTGAAAAATTGTGAATTCATTCCCCGAATGGGAAATGTACTCATTATCAAATCGTTAATCGGTTATTAGCCGTTAACGAGATTTCTTTGCTGTTCTCTGTATGCAGCGCGGATGATTTCGTTTCTGCGCTTAACTGAACGCTTCTCATAAGATGTTCTTGCACGCAATTCCTTCAAAACACCAGTCTTTTCGAACTTCTTCTTGAAACGCTTCAATGCCTTGTCAATTGATTCGTTCTCTTTAACGTTAACGATGATCATAATTCTTATTTAGGGCTGCAAATATAAACGGAAAGATATTTTGATGCAATTTTTACTTCAAAATAGCTCTGGAAATCACCAATTTCTGGATTTCTGAGGTTCCTTCGCCAATAGTGCAAAGCTTTGCATCCCTGTAATACTTCTCGGCAGGGAAATCTTTCGTATAGCCATATCCGCCAAAGATCTGCACACCGTCATCAGCAACTTCTACCGCTATTTCGGAAGAGTATAGCTTGGCCATCGCAGATTCCTTGTTTACATCCTTTCCAAGGTTTTTGAGCTCTGCAGCGCGGTAAGTGAGCAATTTTGCCGCTTCAACTTTAGTTGCCATATCCGCCAGCTTGAAAGCAATTCCCTGGAATTTGGCGATCGGCTGGTTGAACTGGTGGCGTTCCTTTGAATACTTCAAAGCTGCTTCGTACGCACCTTCCGCGATTCCACATCCCAGCGCAGCAATAGAAATACGACCACCATCCAGGATCTTCAGCGCCTGGATAAAACCATCACCCTCTTTCCCCAAAAGCTGCGACTTGTGAACACGGCAGTCACTGAAAACCATCTCAGCAGTCTCAGATGCCCGCATTCCCAGCTTGTTTTCCTTTTTACCTGCAGAAAACCCTGGTGTGCCACGCTCTACAATAAAAGCACTCATGCCGTGAGAGTCTCCCGCCTCACCGGTTCGCGCCATGACGACCGCGACGTGGCCTGATCTTCCATGCGTGATAAAGTTCTTTGAGCCATTCAATATATAATAGTCACCGTCGCGTTTGGCTACGGTCTTCATGTTGCCGGCGTCAGAGCCGGTGTTGGGTTCTGTCAGGCCCCATGCTCCGATCCACTTGCCAGTGGCAAGGTTGGGTAAATATTTACGCTTCTGTTCTTCCGTACCGAATAACAAAATATGATTGGTGCACAGGGAATTGTGCGCTGCCATCGAAAGACCGATCGAACCATCTACTTTTGAGAGCTCGATGATAGCGGTGACATATTCAAGATATCCGAATCCGGCACCTCCATATTCTTCCGGTACGAGAACGCCCATCAGGCCCAGGGCTCCCATATCGTGAAACAACTGAATTGGAAATTCCTGATGCTCATCCCAATCCATCATGTTGGGAACGATCTCCCGGGCTGAGAAATCACGAATCATTTGAGCGATCATTTTTTGGTTTTCAGACTCTGCAAAAGTCATTGTGCTGGATTTGTCCATTAGAATCTCCATAGTAAGTGCTTTACAAGTTGTTTGGGAATGCAAACTTACACTCTAATTTTGTTCCTAACAAACGAATGTTAGTTATCAATACCGCGTTTTTCGTTTCCCTGGGGCCTTGGAACAGTATTTTTATGGCTGGTCCTGCTACTATGAGCCAAACTATTCTTTTTTAAAAGGTTAATTTTACGTCACCAATCATTTTTGAATTATGAAAATCGCCGTTGTTGGAACAGGTTATGTTGGTCTTGTCACTGGGACATGTTTTGCAGAGACAGGTAATACCGTTACCTGCGTGGATATCGATCAGGAAAAAGTTAAAAAGCTTAATTCGGGCAAAATAACGATCTATGAACCCGGTCTCGAGCAGCTGTTTGAAAGGAATCTCAAGCAGGAAAGACTGAGCTTTACGACCAGTCTCGCCGAGGGTATCCAGGATGCCAAAGTCATTTTTCTGGCCCTTCCAACACCTCCCGGAGCAGACGGATCTGCCGATCTGAAATTTGTTTTGAAAGTTGCCGATGACCTCGGGTCCCTGTTAACGGACTACACGGTAGTCGTCGATAAAAGTACAGTTCCTGTAGGCACGGCCGATAAAGTTCGCGAACGCATTGCACGCAATGCTACAGTTGAATTTGATGTAGTGTCCAATCCCGAGTTCCTCCGTGAAGGTGTAGCCGTGGAAGATTTCATGAAGCCCGAACGCGTTGTAATAGGAACCAGCTCCCCCAGGGCGAGAAAAATAATGGAAACGCTTTACGCTCCATACGTTAGACAGGGTAATCCACTCGTGTTTATGGATGAGCGCTCGGCTGAATTGACAAAGTATGCAGCCAATGCTTTCCTGGCGACGAAGATCTCTTTTATGAACGAGATCGCGAACCTGTGCGAGCTGCTTGGCGCGGATGTAGACTCTGTCAGAAAAGGCATCGGTACGGACAGCCGTATCGGAAAACGATTCCTTTTCCCAGGCATCGGATATGGCGGAAGCTGCTTTCCGAAGGATGTTCAGGCTCTTGCAAAGTCAGCGGAAGACACATCATACGATTTCAAGATCCTGAAGGCTGTAATGGAGGTAAATGCCTATCAGAAAACCAAGCTGGTGGATTCGATCCGCGACTACTTCAACGGTGAACTGCGCGGCAAGACCATCGCGGTCTGGGGACTTTCCTTTAAACCGCATACCGACGACATACGCGAAGCTCCGGCACTTGATAATATTGAAGAACTGTTATCGGAAGGCGTGAAGATCAAGGCGCACGATCCGGAGGCAATGGAAAATGTAAAGCGATTATTCGGTAACCGCATAGAATATTGCAACAACCCTTACGAGTGCGCTGACGGCGCTGATGCAATCTTTATCGCTACTGAATGGCCCGAGTTCAGAACTCCTGATTTCGACAGGTTGAACCAGGCATTAAAGTCGAAGGTGATCTTCGATGGCCGCAATGTCTATGAGCTCGAAGTAATGAAGGAACAAGGCTATACCTACTTCAGCATTGGCCGCGAGACAATTGGCGTCAATAAAGAGGTTATTCATGGCTAAGAAAGAACGTGTATTGATAACAGGCGGAGCCGGGTTTCTCGGCTCTCATCTTTGTGATCGATTTCTGAAGGAAGGATTTCATGTCATCGCAATGGACAACCTGATCACAGGGGACCTGCGTAACATCGAACATCTTTTTAAAATGCCTGATTTCGAGTTCTATCATCACGATGTGTCGTCTTTTGTCCATGTGCCCGGCGACCTTCAGTATATTCTCCATTTCGCATCACCGGCGAGTCCGATCGACTACCTGAAAATTCCCATTCAGACATTGAAGGTAGGCTCGCTCGGCACGCATAACCTGCTCGGGCTGGCGCGCGCAAAGAAAGCCCGCATCCTGGTAGCCTCAACTTCCGAAGTATATGGCGATCCGCTTGTTCATCCTCAGACCGAGGAATATTATGGAAACGTAAATCCCATCGGTCCGCGGGGAGTATATGACGAAGCGAAGCGATTCCAGGAAGCGATCACGATGGCTTATCATACCTATCACAATGTCGATACCCGCATCGTGAGGATCTTTAACACCTATGGTCCACGCATGCGATTGAACGACGGACGTGTATTGCCTGCCTTTATCGGGCAGGCCTTGCGCGGGGAAGATCTCACGGTGTTTGGCGATGGGTCGCAGACCAGATCATTCTGTTATGTCGATGACCAGGTCGAGGGCATCTTCAGACTGTTGTTCTCCGATTATCATCTTCCCGTCAACATCGGAAATCCGGATGAGATCACTATCTGGGAATTTGCTGAAGAGATCGTCAAGCTTACGGGCACCGATCAGAAGATCATCACGCGACCGCTTCCAAAGGATGATCCAAAGCAACGCAAACCCGACACCACCAAAGCGCGTATGATCCTCGGATGGGAACCTAAAGTGTCACGCTCGGAAGGGTTGAAAATAACCTATGAGTATTTCAAGTCTCTCCCGAGAGAAGTGCTTTATGAGAGAGAACACAAGAACTTCGAGAAATACGTGAGATAAACGAACAGTAACAAATTATGACAGCCCGAAAAATATTGATCACCGGAGGCGCGGGATTCATCGGCTCGCACGTTGTCCGGCTTTTCGTTAATAAATATCCCGACTACAAGATCATCAACCTGGATAAGCTCACGTACGCTGGCAACCTCGAAAACCTTCGCGACATCGAGCACAAGCCAAACTATACCTTTCAACGCGGCGACATCCTTGACCTGGAGTTGCTGCATGATATTTTCAAGACACATCAGATCGACGGCGTAGTGCATCTCGCTGCCGAATCACATGTAGACCGCTCCCTGAGCAATCCGGCCGAGTTCGCCAACACGAACATTATCGGTACCATCAATTTATTGAGCGCTGCCTATGCAGCATGGAAGGGAGATTTTACCGGCAAGATGTTTTACCACATCTCCACCGATGAAGTGTATGGCTCCGCGAAGCCCGGAACATTTTTTACCGAAACAACACCGATAGATCCCCATTCTCCCTATTCCGCATCAAAGGCAAGCAGCGATCATTTCGTTCATGCCTATAGCAACAGCTACGGATTACCGACGGTGATCAGCCGTTGTTCGAATAACTATGGTCCTTATCATTTTCCGGAAAAATTGATCCCGCTGATGATCAATAATCTTTTGAACAGCAAACCTCTTCCGGTCTACGGGAAGGGCGAAAATGTTCGGGACTGGTTGTTTGTCGAAGACCATGCACGTGCGATCGACACGATCTTTCATAAAGGACAAGCGGGAGAAGTCTACAACATCGGGGGCAACAACGAATGGAGAAACATCGATCTCGTTCTGCTGCTCTGCCGAATTATGGACAAAAAACTGAACAGGGACGCAGGGTTCTGTGAAAGTCTTATCACCTATGTCAAGGACAGGCCTGGTCACGATCTTCGTTATGCTATCGATGCCTCTAAACTGAAAAATGAACTTGGCTGGGCCCCTTCGGTGACTTTCGAGGTAGGCCTCGAGCGCACGGTTGACTGGTACCTTGCCAACCAGCAATGGTTAAAAAATGTAACATCAGGAAACTACATGCAGTACTACGAAAAGATGTACGACTTCGGCCCCCTCGAAGTCGATTACGACTACGACGCCATCCGCGCCACCATCTCCCGCGACAAGATCACGAAG
>CBHTUB010000113.1:0-13614 GCA_966095595.1 uncultured Chryseosolibacter sp.
GCAAAGGACTGAAAATCCTTGTGTCGGGGGTTCGATTCCCTCCATCACCACCTCAACTCAAGCCTTCGAGAGATCGGAGGCTTTTTTGTTGATTTTTGCCCAATGTTAACGATTTCGGCAATAAACTGCTCTGCATGTCGAGTATTTTTTAGGCGTTCATGGCGCGTTTCAAAATAAACCCTGATCTGTTTGTCGTCTTATCTTTTCATTGGACCGGCCGTGTCGTAACTTCATCATCCCGAACCTGGAAAAGCGGACACAATTTTGCTTGTTGACATTATCAAACTTTCAAAATCATTTCCCATGAGAACATTTTGCCTTATTCTTCTTTTTGTCACCGGCTGCCAGTTGGTCAATGGACAGGTTATTGGAAAGAAATTTCCTGCGATGACAGCCGAAACGGTTGAGGATAAGCAGGTTTCGTTACCTGATCAGGTGGCCGGAAAATATACGTTACTGGGCCTTGCTTATTCGAAAAAGTCGGAAGATGAGCTCAATAGCTGGTTTCAGCCCGTATTTCAGAGATTCATCCAGAAATCTAAAGGACTCCTGGCGGGCTTTACCTACGACGTCAATGTATACTTCATTCCGATGTTCACGGGTGTAAATGCTGCAGCAACGGGTACTGCCAAGAAAAAAGCCGCGAAGAACATTGATCCGCAGTTATTGCCCTATGTACTTTTCTATAAGGGAGAGCTGAAAACCTATAAGGAAGCATTGGAATTCGAAAAGAAGGATGTGCCGTATTTCTTCGTATTGGATCCTCAGGGAAAAATTGTCTATGCCACGTCCGGAAAATACACGGATGAGAAGATGAGCGAGGTTGAGGAAAAAATTGAATAATCCATTGTAACTTGGGTAGATGGATGTAATAGAGTTATTCGCCATCGCCCTGGCCCCGGGGGCGGCTATCGTCTTGTACATATATCTTAAGGATAAGCACGAACGCGAGCCGCTTTCATTGTTGCTCACGAGTTTTATATATGGTGTTCTCAGCACGTTTCTCACGCTTGCCGTCAGTACACCGCTCAAACTGTTTCTCGAGTTTCACCAAACCGACGTCATCGAGCAGTTCTACGAGGCCTTCTTCAAGGTGGCCCTGGTGGAAGAGTTCTGTAAGTTCTTTTTTGTGCGATTCATTCTTTATCCCAACAAAAATTTCAACGAGCCTTTTGACGGAATTGTCTACGCCGTGATGGTGAGCATGGGATTCGCGACACTCGAGAATGTATTATATGTTTTTGAATTCGGTTTCGAGACGGGTTTGCTGAGAATGTTCACTGCAGTTCCCGCTCACGCAACCTTTGGGGTACTGATGGGTTATTATCTCGGCAAAGCAAAATTTACACAATCCAGAAATCTTTACTTCGGCCTTCTCGCCCTGTTGATACCTACCATTTTCCATGGCACATACGACTACTTCTGGTTCATCGCGGAGGAAAAAGACATCTGGGCCGGAATCTGGATATTCTCCGTTGTGGCGCTGGTGGTCGGCGTAATTTTATCCGTCAAGGCTATACGCCTGCACCAACAGGCATCACCCTTTATACAATCGAAGGTGGATGCGGAGCCCCCGAGTGTTTTATAATGAAGAATATCCTGCGCGCAACCCTTCTTCTCGTTCTTGCCACAGCATGCGATGAAAAACCGGACAGGCCCGATGAGGGTCAGTTGAACGGCCGGGTCTATGCCAACAAGTTTTTCGACCTTACGGTCGACATTCCGGACCAATGGATCATCCATGATGACCGCGAAAAAAATGATCTCACCGAATCGGGCCGCGAAGAGCTTCAGGATATCGACTCATCATTTGCCGGGAAGCTCGAGTCGGCCGAACAAGACCTGCTTCCGTTATTGAGCGTGTTCAGGTATGAAGTCGGGAGTACCGAAGAATTCAATCCCTCTTTTATCATGATGAGTGAAAAACTTCCGGCAGATGTCCCGGGGATGAATGAGCCGGCGTATTTGCAGATCACCAAAAATGAACTGGAGCAAACGGGCTTGTACCAGACATTCGAACAGATGAAGCTGCCGGTCAAAATCGATGGCGAGGATTTCTACATGCTGCGGGTGAGCTCGAATCGACAAAGTTTGATCAACCAGGAGTTTTATACAAAATTTAAAGATGGATATGCGCTGATCATTATCCTGTCTTACGCGGATGGGCGGCAAAAGAAAGAACTGGAAGTGATCCTGAATAATATTTCCTTCGATTGACATGGCACGAATTCTCATTGCCTCAAGATTCCGAACTGGGTTTTTGATTCAGCTTGTCGCGGTCTTTCTGATGCTGACCGCGGTAACGGTAGCGCTGTTGGTCCTTTCATTTGCGCAGAACGTTGCATTCTACACGACCGTCTTCTTTTGGATGGGCTGTATAACAGCCCTGGGTACCGTCGCCTCCGTGATGGCACTCATCAACCGCGATTTAAAACGAGTTTTGGTAACCGATACTGAGATCATCGTTCAGGCGATACTATCGAAACATCTGTGGAGGATCAACCTTGCCGACATAAAAGAAGCGAGGATCGAACGTGTTGACTACTCACGGGGCAAGGGCAGAAGTCCGGGATACTATTACCGGCTGATGTTGCTCGCCAGCGATGGCGACGATCTTTCACTCACGGAAGATGAGTTCCGGAACTGGGCAGAGCTAAAGAAAGTCATACTTTCAAAATTGTCTGAAGTTGCGGCAAAAGATTCTGAGGGTGCTGTAAGATCAATGTAGCATTTACAAAAAAACCCAACCGTCTGTCACCATCACACATTCCGCGCCCACGATACCAGTTAAGTGTAGCGGGTTCATGGCATCAGTTGGACTTTATTTATTGACCCGCTTCAATAGCGTCCTTGAAAAATAGCCTTTCTCGATAAGTCCGACCAATTGCTTTGGTGATGGATCGATCTGGTAAAGTGTCTCATCCCTGTATGTCGTAGAATCTATGCGGATCTCTTTCGAAAGCTTCCTGATGTAGTCCTTGAAATCCACACCTTCCTGCTCCGGAATCATGTAGATAAGATCGCCGTTCTTCTCACGCTTAAAAACGCGGAGCAACCATTCCGGGTGTTCGTTGAAATTGAGGAAGTAATAGCCTTTGAATGTCTTAAGAACGAGCGAATCACTGAGTCGTCCGTCATCGAGCTTGTCTCTTTTTATCTGGTCTGCCGGATCGAAATAACCGATGCGGTAGCCGGTCGCGGAAACGATAATAGTGTCGTTCGAGACGTCGCCATTTTCTTTTTGAGCCAGGTATCTGCCGTGAAGCTCCTTCGGCACCGATGAAAGAATTTTTTTGCCGCGTGGCTGTGGCTCACGGAAGGTGACCTCCTTACAACCGGTTACAGCAACGATGAGAATGATTGCCAGACGTTTCATAATAAAAAGATAACATCTGACAATTTGGAAAATTTTAGTGAACACTCAACGCTTCTCCGAGATTCTTTAGAAGATCGTCCTTTTGCACAATGCTGTTCCTTTGTGGTTTAAGGATCTCGATGCGCATAGCCTTCAATCCTGTTGCGCCAGGAAGCTCTTCGAGCTCAAGATGCTCTATGTTTCCGCTGATGATCTTTTTCGCCCTGAGGTAGTCAAAATACCGCTCGTATTCCTCCTCCACTTTACCCTGGTTATAAACAATGGCGATCTTGCCGGGTTGGGTCAGTCGTTCACCGGTATTTTTAATGACCGCCTTGTCGATCCGCTTCTTCACGATCTCGTAACGGATATCGTAAGCACCATCCACGTCGAACTGCTTTTCGTCGGCCCTGAACCTGATCGACAATGGCTGATCGTGTACAAGGATCAGTTGCGTGATGTCCAATCTGTTCTTCAGCTTCGGCTTGAGTCCTTCCATCCGGCTGTCGATCTCGCACATCATGATCAGCTGCCAGAGGCGGAAATTCTTCAGATAAAATGTATCGAATTTCCTGTCGTTCACGAGTGAGCTGCCCACATACAGGGTGTACTCAATACCGTCGGTCTGATATTTTTCGAAATAGTGCGGAAACATTTTCTGTGCAGTCACCTGAGCCTCATCAAGGTAGTTGCTGATCATTTTGTTGATCATGCTCAAACTATCTTCAAAAGCTTTCCGGCGTTTGTATACCACGCCAAACACGGGATCAAGGTTCTCGTTATATTTTTCTATGTGACCGGCCAACGACTCATCCTTTCCGAAATGTGACAGCAGGGGATTGATCTCCGACTTGAGGAATTCAAGGACATTGCTCTCATCACCTGAAGCAAGACCTTTCTCGAGCTTTGCGAGATGTTCGTCTGTCTTGAAGATCACCTCTTCTATGATGGGCAGCTTTTTATCCCTATGGATCGTCGAAAGAAGGTCTCGAACCATTTTCAGGTTTTGCTGCAGGTCCTGTTGTATCGCGGTGTTTCTTTCTATCGAGGAATTGCGCACATCGGCCAATCCAAACAATGGGTAAACATCCTTGAATACGATCTCTTCCATCGTTGCTTTTTCTCCCCGGCGTCTCAGGTTCAGGAGATTGGTCCCCGCCTGGAAGAAACGCCATTGAACCGTAGGATGGATGTTCGTGCATTCCTCCTGGATAATAGCCCGGATCTCCGTTGCCATCTCTTCTTTAACACGCTTCACCGCAGCGGTAAACATGGGCAACGCATTTTCTATCTTTGTAGCACTGATCGGATTAAGTTTCCCGGGTGTAGGCGATGCGAGCTCGAGCATTCCGATTGTCTCTCCACCATCGATCAGCGGAGCAAGCAATATGTTTTTCACGCCATTCTGGAGAAGTCTTTCCTCGACGACCGTTTTGTATGGATATTGCTCAATGTCCTCGATGGTGATCGTTCTTTTGTCATTCCAGCTTCTTTCGTACAGGGAGCCGTTGTAGTTGTCGCACGGGACGCCGGTCCGATAATCATTCGACAAGCTCTTCCAGCAATCGGTATCCTCTGAGCTGTTGAGAACGATATTGTTGTTGGGATCGAAGAATGCCACGCCGAGGCGGATATCGGCCATGCCAAAGATCGATCTCAGCTTATGCTGAATGCTGGCGAAACTTTCCTTTTGGGAAACGGCATTTTTTTCCAGCAGGTCATATTTGATGGACGAGATCATCTCCTGTTCGGTGATGTCCACCATTCTGATGATCATAAAGCCATGGAATTCAAAATCTTCCGGCTTGATATATTGCAACCACAGATCCGTGTCATAAACTTTTTCCGTGAGAAACTTGATGATCTTCGGATCGATGGGCTTCAGCTCATTCTTCGCGACAATCGAGAAAAACTGTTTGCCGATCTCTATTTTATAGACCTTGTCGAGTCCTGTTTTTGGATTTCGGATCGTGAATAGAATAGGCTTATCGAAGCTGATGGCCACGTTATAGAACTTCTCCAGGATGAGCAGGCACGCATGCACGGTCTTTCCAATGGCCATGTTTGCGCCCGGAACGTTTACCCTGGCGATGGATTCGAAGTTGCGGAAGTCTATCGTTTCCTGGAACGCCCTGGTCGCGTAAATCGTGTCGAACTGGAACGGTACGCTGGCAGCGATCAGCTCTTCGTCAGTATGCGCGGGAGGAATGGCCGCGCTCATGAGGAAGTTCACAAAATCACGGTGTTTCTCGAGAACGGCGATATCATAAATTGGCTGCTGCAATTCCGGTGCTTGCTCGATATAGGCAAGGACCGGTGCTGCCAGGGCGGTTAACTTGCTGTTCTCCAGGCTCTGTTTCCAGTAATCTATCAACAGCTTAACACTTAATACGGACTTAAAAGGAAATTTGGTAAGGGTGTTCTGCATAGGCAGCGTGTTTGGTTCCATCAACGTCAGCGCCAACATTCAAGTTCGCTTGAATAGACGGAATTGCCGGGTTTTTAGTGTAAGGTGTAGCTATCCGGGATTAAAATGTTTGAAATATATTCCAACCAGCCTGATCGCCCGTGTGTCTATTAGGCAGAAGTACAATGAAACGTCTCTGTCACACATTAACCGTTGCCATGACTGCCCTCTGCCTGGGCTGCGCGCTTGAGGACCAGGAACCAGGACTACAGCTCGTCACCAACGTTTACGATTTCCGTGAATCGGATCATGCCTGGGTTGCCGGCTTTTGTGATTATCCCGCTTCAGAATACGATTCCGAAACGTACGAGCTTAAGGCAGGGTACGTGACCACTACGATCTCGGGCCGCACCGGAAACGCCTACTACATCTCGGGAAACAATCCGTCTGATGATCTTTTCATGTATCTGAAGAAAAAGATCGCCGGACTTCAGCCTGACACTCAATATACGCTCACCTACGAAGTTGAATTTGCCTCCGATCTCACGGGAGGTAATGTTATCGGTGGAATTGCAGGAGAAAATGTGTTCGTGAAGGTCGGCGCTTCGGCCAATGAGCCTAAAAGTGTCATCGACGATTCAGGAAATTATATCATGAACATCGACAAGGGCGATCAGGGCAGTGATGGTGAAGACATGGTTGTGATCGGCAATATTGTGACAACAGAGTTCTCCGCAGACGGACTTGAAGCGGTCACAAGATCCAACTCGCCGACAAACTCAACAGACCCCGTCTACGACAAGCCGTTGATCGTTAAAACAAATAGCAAGGGCGAGCTTTGGCTCATTGTGGGAACGGATTCAGGCTTCGAGGGGAAAACTACCCTGTATTACACGTCGATCAGCGTGGTGCTCAGCGCACCTTATTAGTCGTTTTCTTTTTTGCCTTCGGGATTTTACCGATGCGGGGATCACCTTTTATGATGAGATCACAGGCTTTCATTACGTCCTCTTCAAAGCTCTCCGAGTCTTCCGGAAGGTTTTGCCATCCCGATTCCCTGACACCAAAGATCTGTATGGTTCTCATCGAGGGGAGATCTTTTTTGAGGCTTGCATGATGTTCGCCGGAGGTTGCGATCCACATTCCGTTGTCGGGATCGCCGGATCCTTTTTTCCTTAGCGCGGCAAGAATTTTTTCACCTGAATACAATGCGAAACAACCGAACATCGGCCTCACTACTGGATTGATCCTATCAAGTTTTTCCATGATGAACTCAAACGGAATTGCACGGGATGATCTTGCTTTGGGCATGAGAGAATTCTAATGTAATTTTTAAACCATCTGAAATATTATTACGTAACTTGCCTTTCATAAACATTGATCTAAATGAAGGCAAAAATTCTACTGGCATGTACTGCTGCTTTCCTCGTGACCATTTCCGTAAATGGGCAGGGACTTGTAGGCAAGTTAAAACAAAAAGCTACACAGGCTGCTGAAAAGGCGCTCGACAAGAAAGTCGATGAAAAAGTGGGGGGAAAGACCAATCAGCAGGACACCGGTACCGGCGGTGACACCAATCAGAACACTAACGGTTCAGGAAACCGTCCGACCAATAAAGGAGGCGCCGGACTTGTTTCAACACCTCCCGATGTAAAGGCAAATCTCTCCGACGCAGAGACGTCGTACAAGGCGGGAAGCTATGGTGAGGCCAGATATGCCGTGCAACAGGCCATGCTTGGTGTGGAAATGGAGATCGGCCAGAAAGTTCTGAAGTCACTTCCCGAAACGGTGAGTGGCCTCAAGAAAGAAGCCGAACGCGACCAGGTTACGAGTACAGGTTGGGGTTGGGCCGGTCTTACGATCCAACGCGAATACAATAGTGAAGACAAACAGCTCAGGACAACCATTGCCAACAACGCGGCGTGGATGAGCTCCGTGAACATGTATCTCGCCAACGGTGGCTATGCGCAGCAAACCAACGGCCAGCAAAACTGGAAACAGGTGAAAGTGAAAGGCCACAAGGCCATAATAGAATACGACGAAAGTACGGGTTATAAGCTCAGCGTTCCCCTCGGACAATCTTCCCTCATCGTATGGGAGGCCGTCAACTTCGCTACCGAGCAGGACGTGATGTCTGCAGCAAATGCGTTCGACATCGACGGCATCAAAAAGACATTAGGTGAGCAATAATCCAGATCCAAGCTTTATACAGATGAAAAAACTATTCTTATCCATACTATTCGGCGGGTTAACCGTGGTGGTTTCCGCTCAGGACTTCAACACAAACCTGGCTTCAGCGCGCTCGTCCTACTCGAGCGGTGATCTGGAGAACGCCAGGTTCTCGATGCAGCAAATGCTCAATGACCTCGACATTCTGATCGGCAAGGAGGTTTTAAAAATGCTCCCCGCAAAGTTCGATGCATATGCGTCGAACGCCAAGAATGACAACGTTACGGCGAACACGGGTTTTGCCGGAGTTGTGATACACCGCGACTATGGTACCGAAGCGAAAATGGTAAAGATCGACATCATGGGTAATTCACCACTGGTCGGCTCGCTGAATGCCATCCTTGCGCTGCCGTTCGTAGGCAATTCAAGCGACGGAACCCAGAAGCAGATCAAGGTTCAGGGCTACAAGGGTGTGATGCAAAAAAATACGGATACCGAAACAAACAAAACCGAGTATACCATTCAGATCCCGTTGAACAGCACACTGCTTACGCTTGTGGTTCCAGACAGCAATGAAGCCGAAGCAACGAAGTTTGCCAGCCAGCTCCCCGTGCAGCAGATCGCGAAAATAGTGCAATAATATTAACAGGCATTCGTCTTTAGGAAAGGGTTGTGTGAGCGACCCTTTTTTATTTTACATTGAGCTATGGGTGTTATCATCGTCATGTTACTGGCCATCGTAAGTCTTCCTTTTGTAGTCGGTGCATTCCTTTCGGGGCCCAGGTATCGCGGGCCGGTGACCGATCATTTCGACGGCAAAAAATTCTTTACACCGGGAGGTCAGCCGCCACACGGATTGAAGGAAGTGTTCCGCTGGATGATTGGCCGAAAAAGATCACCATGGAAACCGGACATGTCCATATCACCCGGAAGACGTCCATTGAATTTTTTCAACGACGGTATCCGCATCACCTTCATCAATCACTCGACATTTTTGATCCAGGTTGACGGACTCAACATCCTCACCGATCCGGTGTGGAGCTTACGAACGAGTCCGTTTTCAATGCTGGGGCCACGACGAATGCGACCGCCAGGCATCCGGCTGGAAGATCTGCCCCGGATCGACTACGTGCTGCTCAGCCATAACCACTATGATCATCTCGATCTTTCGACTTTAATGGTTATCTCCGGAGCGCATCATCCGGAGATCATCACGCCGCTGGGTGTAAAATCTTTTCTGGACTCTGAGTCGATTCGGCGCGCAAGCGATATGGACTGGTGGGAAGAAAAGACCCTCAGGGATGAAGTAAGGGTCACTGCGGTACCTGCGCAACACTTTTCAGGCAGGGGACTCCTCGACCGGGATGCTACCCTGTGGTGTGGGTATGTGATCGGTACATCAGTCGGAAAGATCTACTTTGCAGGAGACACCGGGCATCATTCGTCGATGTTCTTCGAGATAGGTAAACGATGTGGTCCATTCGACATTTCAATTCTTCCGATCGGTGCCTACAGACCCGAGTGGTTCATGTCGCCTGTTCACACGTCGCCTGAGGAAGCAGTCAGGATCCACCTTGAAGTAAGATCGAAACTCAGTATTGCCAGTCATTTCGGTACGTTTCCGCTGGCAGATGAAAATCCCGAGGAGACGATAAACGACCTGGCTGCAGCAAAGAAAAAACTCAATGTACCTGAAGGGAAATTCATCGTCCTGAAAGAAGGCGAGCCGTTTATCCTCGAAAACGATCAAAATAAGTCGAGCTGACGAGGCTTTGGTGGCTTTGCTTTTCCGAATACTGTCGTACCGTCAAACTTATGTGAGTTGTCGCGTTCCTTTTGAATGACATCCTCCAGAAATGCATTTGGTTGAAAATCCTTTTCAATAGACTGTGAGATCACGGACAACTGCCTGATCGCTTTTTGTTTATCCGATGAGCCTAGCCTGGCTTTTTCGATGCCGGTCTTCAGCACATTGATCGTTTCATCGTACACTTTTAATGGCACCGGAAAAGGATGACCATCCTTGCCTCCATGCGCGAATGAAAATCTTGCAGGGTCATTGAAACGTGTCGGCGACCCATAGATCACCTCGCTGACCAATGTCAGACTTTGAATGGTTCTCGGGCCCACACCTTCCAGCAGCAATAGTGA
Organism: uncultured Chryseosolibacter sp.; assembly: GCA_966095595.1. Classification (GTDB taxonomy): domain Bacteria; phylum Bacteroidota; class Bacteroidia; order Cytophagales; family Cyclobacteriaceae; genus Chryseosolibacter. The sequence goes on from CBHTUB010000113.1 coordinate 10,083, forward strand.
TTCGAAATCGGAAATGTTCTTTTCGTGGGCAAGTGTAAGCGCGGCACCCAGGCGTTTGAGATTCACGTCGGCACTCAATACTTCATGGTGTCCCGGCATCACGATCTTCCGCACTTCGCCCATGATCTTATCCGGATGTTCTTCACCGAGCTTCACGATGCTGTCCCGGGTTACGTCCGCATCATGATGCGCAAGATTCAATATCAATCCCTGGTTCTCGCCCGTTACGCCGGAGTGGGGAGAATTCAGATACGACTGAAAATCGGAAGACAACCAATGATACCTCCTAGCCATTCCCGAAGCATCGTTCATGCCTTGCTGTACAACGGCCCACTCTCCGTCGGCGGTGAGAATGAAATTATGGAGGTACAACTGGAATCCATCCTGCACCGCAGTATTGTCGACTTTTGCAGATAACTTGCTGGCCCTTACGAGTGCGTCACCGTTCAACCCGGTCTTTTCTGCCACTTCCAATAGTTCCGCAGGCGTTTTACGCGAATGTTTTCCCCTTCCGCCGCAGATATAAATTCCGAGCTCCCTGGCTTTTGGATTGACGGCTTTCTTGAGCGCACCCATCACCGATGTGGTAATGCCCGATGAGTGCCAATCCATCCCGAGAACACAACCGAAAGATTGAAACCACAGAGGGTCGCTGAGCCTTTTAAGGACTTCCGGCCTTCCATATTCAAGCATGATGGCCTCGACGATGGCGCCACCGAGCAGGGTCATCCGTTCGGCAAGCCATTGAGGCACCTTGCCGTAGTGAAGTGGAAGATCTGCATGACCGGTTCTCGCCATAATCCTTCGAAGGTATTAAACCTCAACGAAGTTAGCAGACGGTAAATTCAGCTTGCTGCAATTTTTTTCCGTTCGCAAGAATATACAGCCGGTGCGGGCCTTTGTAATGTTTGCGCGTTGTGAGGTCGCGAAACGATTGCTTGCGTTTGAACACCAACGGCCGCTTCGGCTCCAGTGTCTTTTCCGACACCTTAAAAATTTTTGTGGATACTTTTCCTGTCGACGTGAGGTAGTCGATGGCGTATTCGATCCTGAAATTCCGGGAGTGCTTTTCCAGGTTCTCGATCACGAAGTCGAAGTGAAGATCTTCTCCGGGTTTGATCTTTTTCCTCGAGAGGTTCAGGGCGTTCACCTTCGCCTTGTCGTTGCTGTTGAAACCATGGAGGGTGAGAATCGCATCGTTGCCTTTCTTCAGCAGCGTGCGACAACCATGCTTCAATATCCGATCCGTCTCGTCACTCGATCCGATCCATTTCCTGGCGACTTTCAGTACAAGCGACGGATGATCTTTCGCGATGTCGTTCAGGTTGTTGGCAACGCTTCTTCTCACATATTCTGACGGATCATTTTTTAAATTCTCCAGGATCGGAAGTATTGGAGACGGATCTTTCTTGAATCGGGGCAATGCTACAGCCCAGGGCAGTCTCGGACGACAACCCTCACTCGAAAGTCGCCGAACGTTGGCATCTTCATGAGCCGACCAGGCAAGCATTTTCTGCAGGGTGATCTGCTCGTGATTGATAATAAAGGGACGAATGGCAAACTCCGCGCTTACGAGTCGTGTGATCTCTTCCAATGCCTCAAGGGATTCAACCGGATGGTTCAACCCAAATACTTCGATATAATCCGGGATAAAAATGCAGGCAAAACCCTGCTCTTTAAAACCTGTACGGCGCAAACGGGTTGAAAGACCTGTTAGAAGGGCCGCAGCCTTTGGGAAATCATCAGGCAAAAACTCGTGGAGCGCCTTCGCAATGTGTCTTACACGTTGCTTAAGTTCCAGCTCCGGCCATTCGTTGTTGAAAACCTTATAAATAAATCTGCGGCAGGGAAAACCTGAAATTGACTCCTGCAGGAATGGGCATAACGCTTCAAAGAACTGGGGGTTATACATGTTTTTCAGTGCCTCGGCCATATTGATTCCAATTTTAATGGCCTAAAGTTCGTTCAGGCACTGACAACCCATTGTCAGCAAGCTTCTCTTCTCCTGAATTTTTTTCGATCAGAGCAGCGTCTGGTGGTATTCCAGCACCTTTTTGTAATCATTAACCGACCTTGGCAGCCCGTTGGTTTGAATAAAATCGCTGACTTCCCTTTGTTTGGTTCGCAGCATTTTCAGCAGGTTTTCAGGAGAAAGTGGTAAAACCTCGTTCGTTTCGTGATCCAGCAGATACGGGTTATCAACCACCGATTTTTTCCCGAAGGGATTGATATGAAAAGATTTTTCCGAATAGCCCAGCATCCTGTGGTTTGCAATACTGTATTGCGTTCCCTGATAGACGATCTCCATGAATACTTCGTGTTTTTTTCCGGACAGCTCCGGCTGCGCGGAAAGCGCCTGAAAAAAACGGAGCTGATTCTTTTCCTCATCGAAAAATTGAAAGAACCGAACCTGCCTGACCGTCAGTATCCGTAATCTGTCATCACCATTCTGGATCTGCAAAAGTCCCTCCTTCACTTTTCCGGTAAATCGCAACGTACAGGATAGAGTATCGCCATTGACGAGTGTGATCCTGCCCTTTCTCCAGGGCTTATCCTTCGCAAAGGAGAACGTAAATGCCAAAGTAAACAGCAGTAGTAACAGTCGCTTCATGATCATGGGATTCAGAACAATGAAGGTACTTGGTGCTTAGACAGAATTTTTCGGGAAGAATTGTTATTTCTTACATCGCGGACATCGGGAGAAAACTTCAAGGAATTTTGAACTCCGTTTTGAAACCTTTCAGCTGGTTGAGAAGCGCCTGTTGCCAGGAGGGATCTGCATCCCACTTTGTTCCAAGAAAAACATTGTCGGATTCGATGTGCTTGAAATAGAACTTGAAGACAACATCATTCGCGGGGATGTTCCGAAGCTGTTGGACGTCGTTGATGAAGGCCATCGAAGCTATGGCGCTTTGTGCTTTCGGCACGCTATATCCCAACACATTCCGGGCTACGCGGTTTCGCGCGTGCACAAATCGGAGTACATACAAATAGCCTTGCTTCCTAAGTTCAGCCTCGGAAAGATTCGCCTCTGTTAGTGCATACTTGTATGGATACATTTTCATCATCTCTTCCAGCTCTTTATCCATCTTCTCGTTTCCGAATTTCGGGACTGCCAGCTGGTCTACCTTCAGGTCGATAGCGAAAAACTCGTTGCGGTTGCCGTTGATGGCCCTTACCGAAAAACCCCTTTCCGGATACTCGTTGATAAGAAGGTTTTCATTCTTCAGTGAATTTGCGACGGTTGCGAACAACCGCTGGTGCAGTACATCGAGCGCGCTGTGCTCCATGGACCAGGCAGGTTGATTCTGATCCACAAAATTTGCCTTGCCATTATATGTGGTGATGATGATCCTATAGACATCGCCTTTCTGCAGGTACACGATATTCGCGATCTCGCGTTTTGTCAATGATCCGGCGAGGTTTACAACTGCGTCCCTACCCGCGGATACAAGATCCGTTTCATAGTAAATAACCGCATCGATCCCGCAGCGCTGAAATGCTTTCTGGAAGGAAGTCAATTCCTTTTCCG
>CBHTUB010000114.1:0-13613 GCA_966095595.1 uncultured Chryseosolibacter sp.
TCCCGCCGTGTATCTCTCGTCAATGACACAGGCAAAATTGTAGTCTCCCGAAATCGGTGCGCCGCTGACCGCCTTGAGCAACACCGAAGGCTTCAACTTCACTCTTTGGGAAACAAAAAATGCATACGCGCCGGAAAGGTAGAAGTGTTGCTGATAAAGCTGCGTTTCTCCGGTGCCAAAGTCAGCCGTATTCCTCAGCATCCTTGGAACCGATATGCCCACAAAATAGCTCTCACTCGAAAGGATCAAGCCAGCTCCAAAGCTCGGCTTGGTATATACCTGATTGGATGCAAATTCAGGAGCACCCGGATCTTGCGGATTCAGGTCGCTATAGTCATTGGCATAGCTGACGAATCCCGCCTGCAAGCCAAAGCTCAGCACCTTTTCGTCAAGTCGTAGCTTATAGGAATAGATCGCCTGTACATCGGTATTCCTGCTTACGCCGATTTTGTCCTGCACGATCATCAATCCGAGGCCCATGTCGTTTCCGGATACAGAACTGTGAACACTCGCATTTACCGTCACAGGGCTGCCATCGAATCCTGCCCATTGCTTGCGATAGGTCAAAGACGCATTCAGCTCATCGTTAAAACCGGCATATGCGGGATTGATCGCCAGAGGATTGTTCAGATACTGGGCATAAAGCGGATCTATTTGTCCGATCGCCCGATCGGTGATAATGATCAGTAAAACTATTAGTAAAGCTCTTTTCATTTTATTGCTGTAATGATAGATATCCGGTAAGTACTTTTGACTCAGTTGCGCCATTTACCCTGGTCACTTCATACTCGATCTTATAGAAATAGGTTCCGGAAGGAAGTGCATTGCCGCGATCGCTGTTCCCTTCAAACCTGCGTGCAGTGACTTCGTTGCTGTAGCCCGACGTTTTGTAGACGAGGTCTCCCCAGCGGTTGAAAATACTCACGCGATTGTCTTCAGGAAGATTTTCAATGTGAAGGTACCGGTTGAGCTCGCTGCTTCCCCTGGGAGCCACTGCGTTAAAAACAACGACTTCGAGATCAGTGAGAACGTTGATGGTAATGACACTCTGCGCACAGTCTCCCCCGAAATCACAGACCTGCAACGTCATGGATTCCGTACCGGTAAAATCACTGTTCGAATAATCGAGCACCAGCTCACCCGCAGAATTGATCCCGGTCTCAGGCTCACTCGCCGGATTTAAAGTTATGGTCAGTGTATTCACATCGATATTGCTTTCCCCGTCTGTGACCAGGTCCATGAGGTCGACTGTTGATGCCTGATGGGAGATGATATTGACCGACGACGAAGCAAATACGGGGGGGGTGTTCAATACATTGATCGTGATGGAAGCCGGGGCGCAAAAGCCTCCTTCGTCGCATACCTGTACCGTGACCACTTCAACTCCCTTGTAAACCACACCGGTATAATCGAATGATAGTTGCGTTCCGGAAATAGATATTGTACCCTGGTCAGCTGGTGTGACAATTGCGAGCGTTGTCAGGTCTACGTTATTTTCTGCGTCGGTGATCAGTGGCGCCAGGTCGAGAGAACCCGTTCCACCGGCGTTGACCTGTGCCTGGCTGTCATTGAATACCGGAGCGGAGTTGGGACCTGTAGAAATTGATATGGTTCTTGTTGCGGCAACTGGCGTTGTAAAATCCGCATCAAATACCTGTATAGTAATGATCTTGTCCAATGCCATCTTACGGCCACCGCTGAATCCACTTTCGTTGAAGTGATAGGTAAGACTTCCCAGCAATTCCTGGTAGAACGCAAGGGTTGCTTTTCCTGAGATCTTCAATATGCCCTCGCTTTCCGAATAGTCGGAAGTGATCACAGGTTGCGGATCAACTACCGGAGTTGTGAAGCTGAATGAATCGTTGCTGCCAAAATTGTCGATGCTGACGGTCACAAGGCTGACCATATCATTGTCGGCATCCGTCAGTGATATTTCCTGATCGACAAGGACGGAGCCCGATGAAAAGTCGGTGGTCAGGGGTGTTGTGTTCATTGAAACAACGGGGATATCATTGTTATTCCGGTATAGTGAAAGCAAGCCGGCGCCGTCTCCCTCGATAATGTCAAGGTCACCGTCATTGTCGATGTCATGAAAGGCCGGGGAGAAGTATGCGGCGTTGTCGAATTGAGGGATCAGGTCGCCGCGGTAGACGAACTGGGGCGTGCTGGCGGTACCGGTATTTTCATAGAAGAGAAATTCATTGCTGTCGTTTACTTCGGCATGTACGTCGCCACCTTCACCGATCAGCGCATCGAGATCGCCATCATGGTCGATATCTGCTAGACGGGGATACAACTCGTATTCCTCCTGGATGCCGTTCAATAGGTTTGCCGTTCCCGTTCTTTCGGTGAATTGTGGCTCCGTTGCACTTCCGGTATTTTCGAAATAGCGCACATGGAAATACGAGTCTGTGGCATCCGTTGCGTCCGATAGGAATAGATCGGGATCTCCATCATTGTCGATATCGGCGAAATCCGTTTTTGGATAGTTGAATATCGTAATATCCCTGAATGGTCCGCTTGCTACAGGGATCGAGGTGAAAGTAGTGCCATTGAACTGGAAATATTGCACACCTATTGAACTGCCGCCGACAATATCACGAAGACCATCACCGTTGAGGTCGACATAGGAGAGTGAGAATTTGTTCGCCGTAACAATGCCTGAAAAGATATTCTCCTCCGCCGGAGCATAGTCGAAAGTGCCGTTGTTGTTTTTCAGGTAGAAGATGTCATCATTCCGGTTGCTCAGGAGAACGTCTTCGTCACCGTCCTGATCGATATCGGAGAAGAACGGTGTGACATCAGGAGAGATATAAAGGCCTCCGAAGGGATCGTGGATACCCGCGCGTTTCTCATATACATTGGAGCCTTTGTTCTCGAGATACATGATAGATTGAATGCCGGACGTTGGCAGGCTTCCCATAATGGCCTCTGCTAACCCGTCATTATTCAGGTCCGCGAATGCCGGAACTACATATGTTCCCAGATTGTAGGAGTCGAAGACGGGCCAGTTAACTGACTCTGTGAACGAGTTTGATCCATTGTTTTCAAAAAACCTTACAACGCCATCCTGGTCGCCTGTTATGATATCGAGGTCTGAGTCCTTGTCAAAATCTACCACCGCAGGAGACACGCGTGTACCGGTGGCGTTAACTCCAGTAAGATGGCTGTGTGTGAACGCTGCCGCTCCGTCATTGATGAAAAGGTGAACGGTGTAGTTTCCATCACCTCCATCTGCCAGCGTTCCCAGGATAAGGTCATCGTCATTGTCGCCATCGAAGTCTGCGATGCGTGGTACGCTATAAAAGTAATCGATGCCCAAAAAAGGGTTCCCATTTCCAGATGCAAAGTCCCATGCCGTGGTTTGTTTTTCAAACTCAAGCACAGGGTTTGTCGCTGTCCAGTCCGTTACATTTTTATAGTATCGAAGTCCCTGGTTCATATGCCCGACCACCATATCAAGGTCGCCGTCTTTGTCGAAATCACCGAAAGACGGTCTTATGGCAGACAGCGTGGCGAGAGGATCGTACACTACATAGTAAAACGGATTGTCCCACGAATAACGTTCGGCAAATATGGGTTGTGTCGCAGTTCCTTCGTTTTCATAATAGTGGACGCCATAGCCGGATGCACCCGATGTAGTTGCGCCGACGATCAGGTCCTGGTCTCCATCACGATCGAGGTCGGCCAGCACTGGGCCGGGAGTCGAGGGAAACTGTAATGGCGGATGGAAAGGATTGCTTCGCGTAAAATCCTGTTCATAGGGGCCAAGCTGGGCTTGAGCGCCAGGTCGTGTCACCAGAATAAGGAATAACGGTATCGCTATTCGCAGTGTTTGGAAAAAAAAGCAATTCACAGCGGGCTCGTTTTTCAACGAGGACTCGGTAGTGGTTTTCATTTAGGGTTGAAAAGTTAGGATAAGTCTGAATTTCAGACTTCAACCGTTAACGGTAAAAGTATTTTCAGGGTTATGGGCCTACCTGCTTAATTGACGATTATCCTTGTGCCGAAGGAAAATCAACAACCTTTCTCAAAAAAATTCCGTATGAGGCGCGCCGATTGAAGTAGGAATAGAGAATCGGATGTGATTGAGGAACCACAAACGATTGAAATAGCATCCATCCTGGAAATCTTCTGTTGTGGAAAACTTCCGGCCGGTACGGCGAACTTAATTATTGAAAAAGTCCTTTGGCTCTTGGTGCCGAGTCATTGGACGATCGCTGATTAACCAAAAAACGTTGACGAGCAGAAAATCAGCAACGTAATTAGCACAGCTAACAAGAGGCGATACTTCAGGTTCAAGGCAAAAAAATGGTTAGGTTGAGGCACCTAAAGTAAAACTTTAAGCAGCAGAAGTCAAGGCCGGTTGTTTAATTATTTGAGAACAATCACTTACATTTGTCGAATATATACCAAAAAGATGGACTTTAACGGCATAAAAGAGAAGCTCACGGAGTATAGGGATCAGGGAAAGACAATGTTTACGACCTCGTCGTTTCAGTCGCATAGCCTGGTATTGTTTCACATGCTGAGCAGGATAGACAAAAGCATTCCGATCTATTTTATCAACACTGGATTTCACTTCGCGGAAACAGTCAAGTTTCGCGATCAGATAGCCGATGCGTTCGGATTGAATATCATCGACCTGAAGTCCGACGTTCCAAAGTTCATGCAGCGCGATCCCGACGGCAGATTATTGTTTACCTCCGACCCGGATCATTGCTGCTACCTCAACAAGACCCAACCTATGGATGCCATTCTGATGGCGCACGATATATGGATCAACGGCGTTCGTGCCGATCAGAGCGCAGTGCGTGCCGCAATGAAGCTCGAGCAGCCCGCTAAACATGGATGTACCAGATTTCATCCCATGCTCGACTGGAATTCGAAAATGATCTGGCAGTATCAGAAAGAATACGATCTTCCGAAACATCCTCTGGAAGAAAAAGGATTTGTGAGTATAGGCTGCGAACCTTGTACTCGTAAATTGGACCCCGAAATGCAGGAACGTGAGGCGCGGTGGTTCGGACTGAATAAAATAGAGTGCGGCCTGCATACCGATTTAATCAATAAGTAATCTCCACCAAATGAAAGTATTAGTTACGGGTGGTGCCGGATACATCGGCACCGAGCTCACGAATTTGCTGATCAACAGACCTGACGTCGACCAGGTGGTCGTATACGATAACCTGAGCCGTCCGAATCATAATTTCTTCCTTGGCCTGCGCCTGACGAATAGCCATAAGATAAGTTTTATAAAAGGTGAATTGCTCGACTCGCGGGCACTAAAAAAAGTACTGAAGGGAATCGATGTGGTCTACCATCTCGCAGCCAAGGTCACCACGCCGTTTGCCAGCGCAGACACGCATTCCTACGAGCAGGTGAACCATTGGGGCACTGCGGAGCTGGTCTATGCCGTCGAAGAAAGTGATGTGAAACGATTTATTTATGCCAGCAGCACGGGAGTATATGGGTCTTCCAATATTCCAGCCCACGAGGATAAGCCACCCGATCCCAAGACATTCTATGCGATATCCAAGCTGAGGGGAGAGGATCATGTACGGCGTCTCATCGGCAAGATCGACACGTACATTATGCGGTGCGGCAACGTTTACGGCTATAGCAAAAGCATGCGGTTCGATGCTGTGATCAATAAATTCATTTTCGAAGCCAATTTCAACAAGCTGATCACCATCCAGGGCGACGGTAAACAGTCGCGCACGTTCATCCACGTGGATATGCTGTCGAAAGCATTGAGCAATTTGCTTACGGCCGATTTGCCCAGCGATCTTTATAATATCGTCGATAAGAACCTGACCGTGCTCGACATACTCGACGTGATGAAGGAGCTCATACCGGATCTTGAGTTCATCTTTATCAATCAGCATATGCGATTGCATGAATTGAATGTCAAAGTCAACCCGTTGATCACCGACACCCTCCAGATCAGAAACAACAGGACATTAAAAGAGGAATTAAGCGAGTTCCTTTCTAAATTCAGCTTTTAGACTTAACGACTCTTTAACCATCAATCTCCGATAGCAGATGCAAAACATTGCTACCGTAATTATTTTATTGGCAGTAGTAACTGCGCTCGCGCAACTCACGGACCTGATCAAGATCCCTTATCCGATCCTTCTGGTGCTGGCGGGCATGGGGCTCGGGTTCATTACATGGATTCCTCCCGTTACGCTGCATCCCGACGTTGTCTTTTTGGTCTTTCTTCCTCCGATACTGTTCGAGGCTGCGTGGTCGACGTCGTGGCCGGATTTTAAGGCGGCAAAGAGGCCCATAACGTTGTTGGCTATCGGCTGCGTTATTTTCACCACCTGTGCTGTCGCCTGGATCGCGCATACTTTTATTCCTGACCTTGGATGGCCTGAAGCATTTGTATTGGGCGCCATCATTTCGCCACCCGATGCTATTGCCGCGACGGCTTCGACAAAAGGCCTGAGTGTTCCGAAAAGGATCGTTACGGTCCTCGAAGGAGAAAGCCTTGTCAACGACGCCACAGGACTTATTGCCTACCGGTACGGGATTGCGGCCGTCGCTACCGGCGCGTTTAGCCTGTGGGAAGCCAGCTACAAGTTCTTATTCGTTGCCGGAGCAGGAATTTTATTAGGTCTTCTGATGGGCTGGTTATTCAAACAAGTGCTGCGAATGACCACCAACAATCCCGCTACGGATACTACGCTCACGTTCATCATACCATTCATCGTTTATCTGTTCGCGGAGAGCATTCATGTATCAGGCGTGCTTGCCGTTGTCTGCGCAGGCTTGTACCTGAGCTGGAACTCGTCCGAGATCTTCTCGCAGAGAACACGTCTTCAGGCGAATGCCTCCTGGAATACCGTGATATTTGTGCTGAATGGGATCATTTTTATCATGATCGGACTGCAGCTGCCGAATATTATCGAAAGCATCAATGATCATTCGTTAACGGAGCTGATCACGTACGGCGCAATTGTCAGCGCGACCGTGATCGTTGTACGATTGCTCTGGGTATTTCCCGCGACCTATGTCCCAAGAATCCTATCCAAATCTATCAGGACAAATGAGCCGCGTCCGGGTATCAGGGCGGTAACGATCGTTGCCTGGTCGGGAATGCGCGGAGTGGTTTCTCTTGCTGCAGCTCTGGCGTTGCCATTGGTGACCGAGGGATCAAAGCCATTCCCCCACAGGAACCTGATCATCTTTCTTACATTTTCCGTCATCTTCGCTACGCTCGTCATACAGGGTTTGACACTGAGGCCATTGATCAAATGGCTCGGCATCAAGTCGGATGGCAAAGATCATGAGATGGAGCATCTCGTTCGGTTGAAGATCGCGTCGGCCGTGATCGAGTACATTGAAGAGAACTATTCCCTCGCACTCACCGAGGAGGCCCTCAACCGGATCAAGACCAAATATGAGATCAGGATCCAGAGGATGAGGAAGGATGAGGATAAGAAACTGTCGGATGAGATCATCAATCAATTCCACACGATACAGCAGGAGTTGCTGACATTCGAACGCAAATTGCTTCTTGACCTCAGGAACAAAGGTACGATCAGCGATGAAGTGATCCGGAAAATTGAATACGAGCTCGACCTGGAGGATATGAGGTTGATGCTCGAACAAGGAGTATCATAAACGAAAAAGGCCGGCGTAATGCAGGCCTTTTTTATTCGATCGAAGATCAGTTAACAATATTCGTCAAAAACTTCTACCAGGTGTTGTCCGATCATCATTGCGTTTCTTCCCTCGATGTGATGGCGTTCCACAAAGTGAACCAGTTCTCCGTCCTTGAACAATGCTATCGACGGAGACGATGGGGGATAGGGCAACGTAAACTCACGGGCCCTCGCCACAGCTTCTTTGTCAACACCGGCGAACACGGTAGCCAGTTGATCGGGTTTTTTACCCGAGTTTTGCAGCGCCCATTTTACACCGGGTCTTGCTGCTCCGGCGGCGCACCCGCATACAGAGTTGATCACCAACAGGGCAGTTCCCTTTTGGTCCTGCAGGTATGATTCAACTTCCTCGGGTGTTTTTAATTCTTTGAAGCCCGCGCTTGTCAGATCGGTGCGCATGGGGGCTACTAATTGTTCAGGATACATATTACTTAAAAGTTATAAGTCAATTTTTGATTGCCACTCACTATAACAATTCTACATAAAGCCCAGTTCCAGCTTTGCCGCTTCGCTCATCATCTCCTGCGAATAAGGCGGGTCAAAGGTAAGCTCAACTTTCACGTCGTTGATGCCGGGAATAGCTTTTAATTTTTGCTCCACTTCACCTGGGATCACTTCTGCCGAGGGGCAGGAGGGTGATGTCAGGGTCATCAGAACATAAACATTGTTTACCGGATAGATATTGATCTCATAAATGAGCCCCAATTCATAAATATCAACCGGTATTTCGGGATCATAGACTGATTTCAGGGCCGCGATCACCTTATCGTTCAAATCCGGTATCGCTGTCTGAGAAACAGTCTGCTCTTTATTTTCGACCTGATTTTCTATGTTTTCGCTCATGCTACTCCCAATTTTGTTTTGAAGGCGAGGGCATACATTTTCATTTGTTTGATCATCGCAGCAAAGCCATTTGACCGCTGTGTACCGATGAACCGCTCCATGCCGATCTTTTTCATAAAATACAGGTCTGCATTGAGAATAGCTTCCGGAGTCTGGCCATTGAAGATCCTGATCAGCAAGCTTACAAGACCTTTTGTGATGGCAGTGTTGCTATCCGCTGCGAAATAAACTTTGTCATTCTCCATATTGGCGGTCAACCATACTTTCGACTGGCATCCCTTGACAATGTTATCTTCGATCTTTGCAGCGTCAGGCATTTCCGGAAGTTTCTGACCAAGCTCCATGATGTAGAACACGGTCATCTCCATATCGCCATCCAGCAATGAAAACTCGTTGATGATCTCGTCCTGTATCTCGTTAATAGCCATCTATTTCATGAAACTGATAATACGCTCCAGACCTTCCGAGAGCTGATCAATTTCCCTTGTGGTATTATAAACCGAAAACGATGCCCTGACAGTTCCTTCCAGCCCAAAGCACTCCATCAGCGGCTGCGTGCAATGATGTCCCGTGCGGACCGCAATACCCCTCGCATCCAGCATCTGTCCGATGTCGAAGTGGTGGATGCCGTCAACGACAAAAGCGACCACAGCCACTTTGTTTTTGCTGGTTCCCACAAGTCGTACACCTTTGAGTTTTGAGAGCTTTTCTGTTGCGTAAGCCAGCAATGAATGCTCATGCGCGTTTATATTTTCGCGTCCAAGCTCAAGGATAAATTCCATGGCATGACGATAGGCAATCACGTCTGCAATATTAGGCGTGCCAGCTTCGAACTTGTATGGCAGATCGTTATAGGTAGTTTTTTCGAACGTTACCTCTTTGATCATCTCACCGCCGCCCTGGTATGGGGGCATCTTTTCAAGGAGAGATTTCTTTCCATAGAGGATCCCGATACCGGTCGGGCCGTACATCTTGTGGGAAGAAAGGCAATAAAAGTCACAATCAAGGTCCTGCACGTCGATCTCGAGGTGTGCGCCTGCCTGCGCTCCGTCGATGAGTACTACTGCGCCGGCTTCATGCGCCAACCTGATGATTTCTTTAACAGGATTTATCGTGCCCAGGCTGTTGGAAGCGTGGTTGACCGCGACGATTTTTGTCCTTTTTGAAAGAAGATTTTTATAGGCATTGATATCGAGCTCGCCTTCCCTGCTTACCGGAATTACTTTCAGACGGGCCTTCTTTTCCTCGCAGACAAACTGCCAGGGAACGATGTTCGAATGATGTTCGATGGTCGAGATGATGATCTCGTCGCCTTCATTGACAAAAGCTCTTCCGTAAGTTGCCGCTACCAGGTTAATGCCTTCCGTGACACCACGGGTAAAAATGATCTCTTCACTGGAGGACGCATGGATAAAACGTTGCGCTGTTTCCCTTGTTTGCTCAAATGCGCGCGTAGCCCTTTCTGCCAGAGTGTGTATTCCGCGGTGAATGTTCGCATTGTAGCCGGTGTAATATTCTACCAGCGCGTCAATAACTTTCTTTGGTTTTTGATTCGTTGCGGCGTTGTCAAAATAAACCAGGTCCTTTCCGTTGACCTGCTGATGAAGCACAGGAAATTCTTTCCTGATTTTCTCAACATCAATTGGAGAGGATACGATATTGGCTGTAGCTGACATGCTTAGAAGTTTTTGTGAAGCCGCTCGCTGACGAGGGCGTCAAGATATTCTTTGATCTGTGGATGTTTTACATTGTCCAGCACTTCGGCGGCGAACGCGTACAACATCATTGCCTTCGCAGTTTCCTTGCTGATCCCGCGGGCCTGAAGGTAAAACACGGCCTCTTCGTCGAGCTGACCGGAGGTACAACCGTGAGAACACTTTACATCGTCAGCCCAGATCTCCAGCTGAGGTTTTGTATTCACGGATGCCCTGTCTGACATCAGTATATTCCGGTTCGCCTGGAACGCATTTGTTTTTTGTGCATCGGGACGAACGTAGATCTTTCCGTTGAAAACGCCTTTCGAATTTTCATCCATCACTCCCTTATAAAACTCGTTGCTAAAGGAATTGGGCTTTTTGTGATCAACGACCGTATGATTATCGGCAAGCGTATCGCCATGAAGGAGATACAGACCATACATGTGAGACTCGATCCCTTCGCCATCCAGTGCAAGCTGCAGGTTATTCCTGATCAGCTTGCCGTTCAGGGTAAAAGTATAGGTATTGACACGGCTTGCATTTTTCTGATAGATCTGGGTCAACCCGTACTGGTAGCGATTGCCCTCGTCATTCTGGATCGAATACAGGTTGAATCCTGCATTTTCGCTTACGAACACTTCGGTGACAATATTCAAAAAGTGGTTTGCGCCATCGTGGCTGTCGAACTTTTCGATCACCGTCAACTCGCTGCTCTTTCCGGCAACAATAAGGTTGCGATTCGTTGCCGCTACCTCTGCAGGTGAATTATTGATATGATAAATGACAATCGGTTTTTCCACCACCACGTTGTCTTTTACGGCAACAAAAATACCGTCGCTCCAGTCAGCAGTGTTCCACGCGGTATAGGCGTCTTGTTTGCTATTGACGTATTTTGAAAAATGCTGTTGTGCTGTGGCATCTGATTCCAGACTTTCCTTCAATGAGGCGATGGTAACGCCAGCCTGAAGATGGTCGGTGGAGGAATGCTCTTTTGAGTAGATGCCGTTGATGAATACGATCACGTATGCATCGAACCCCGTTATGAAAAAGTCATCGATTGGTTTTGGCCCTACTGTGGGAACAGTACCCGCGAACGTGAAATTCTTTTCGATCTCACGAGTCAACGGCGTGTGTTTGAATTCTTCGTGCTTGGTAGAGGGGAAACCGACTTGCTGCAAATATTCGAGCGCTTCTTTCCGGACAGCGTCCAGCTTGCTATCAAATTTTCTTTGAATGTTTCCGACGATCTGCGTTGCGATATTTTTTTCTGTTGTGGTCAGGCTCATTTCGCTAGTCGTTAAGCAACAGAAACTTCATCCTTGATCCAGTCGTAACCTTTTGCCTCAAGTTCGAGCGCCAGCTCCTTTCCGCCCGACTTTACGATTTTCCCTTTATATAGAACGTGTACAAAATCAGGAACAATATAGTTGAGCAGACGCTGATAGTGTGTAACCACAATGACGGCGTTGTTCTTCGATCTGAGCTTATTGACGCCATTCGAAACGATTCTAAGCGCATCGATGTCGAGGCCTGAATCGGTTTCATCGAGGATGGCCAGCTTCGGTTCAAGCATCGCCATCTGGAAGATCTCGTTGCGTTTTTTCTCACCCCCTGAAAATCCTTCGTTCAACGCGCGGTTGATGAGCGACTGATCGATCTCCACCAGCTTCATCTTTTCCTTCATCATCTGAAGAAAGCTCACGGCATCGAGTGAAGGCAGACCTTTATGCTGACGCATCTGATTGACTGCAGTCTTCATAAAGTTGATGGTGCTTACACCTGGGATCTCGACAGGATATTGAAACGCAAGGAATACGCCTTCGCGTGCACGTTCTTCCGGCGCCATTTCCAGCAGGTTCTTTCCAAGAAAATCGACTTCACCACCAGTCACTTCGTACTCTTCTCTACCGGCAAGAACCGATGCAAGCGTACTTTTACCCGAACCGTTCGGTCCCATGATCGCGTGCACTTCTCCAGCTTTCACTTCCAGATTTATTCCATTCAGGATTTGCTTGTCTTCTATTCTCGCTTGTAGGTTTTTTATCGATAGCATTGTGTATTGGAATCTAAAATCAAAAATCGTTAATCATAAATCTTAAATCGGCATTTTCGCGCGCTCATCAACCTACGCTTCCTTCCAGCGTCAGCGCCAGCAACTTCTGGGCTTCAACCGCAAACTCCATGGGAAGCTGGTTGAGCACCTCTTTTGCGTATCCGTTCACGATGAGGGCGACCGCAGATTCTTCATCGATACCACGCTGCAGGCAATAGAAGATCTGGTCTTCACCAATCTTGGAGGTTGTTGCTTCGTGTTCGATACGTGCAGTGCTGTTCTCTACATCGATGTACGGGAAAGTATGGGCACCGCATTTGTCTCCCATCAGTAGTGAATCACACTGTGAGAAGTTTCTGGCATTCTCTGCACGTTTCATGATGTGAACCTGACCGCGGTAGCTGTTTTGCGAACGTCCGGCAGAAATTCCTTTCGATACGATCCTTGACTTGGTGTTCTTTCCGATGTGGATCATTTTCGTCCCGGTATCTGCCTGTTGCATGTTGTTGGTAACTGCAACCGAATAGAATTCGCCTACTGAGTTATCTCCCTTGAGGATGCATGAAGGATATTTCCAGGTGATCGCCGATCCTGTTTCAACCTGTGTCCAGGAGATCTTCGAGCCGTCGCCGGCGCATAGGCCGCGCTTCGTCACGAAGTTGTAGATACCACCTTTTCCTTCCTTGTCGCCGGGATACCAGTTCTGTACAGTGGAGTACTTCACTTGCGCGTCTTTCATTGCATAGATCTCGACAACTGCGGCGTGCAACTGATTTTCATCGCGCATCGGAGCAGTACAACCTTCGAGATAGCTTACATAAGATCCTTCATCCGCCACAATGAGTGTTCGTTCGAACTGACCTGTGTTGGCAGCGTTTATGCGGAAGTATGTCGACAGCTCCATCGGGCAACGAACACCCTTCGGGATGTAGCAGAACGATCCATCCGTGAAAACAGCGGAGTTCAATGCCGCGAAATAGTTGTCGGTCACCGGGACCACCGATCCCATATATTTCCTGATCAGGTCAGGATGTTTCTGAACCGCTTCTCCGAACGAACAGAATATGATTCCCAGTTCGCCGAGAGTTTCCTTGAACGTGGTTGCAACCGAAACGCTATCGATAACTGCATCCACGGCAACACCGGTCAGCCTTTTTTGTTCCGTGAGGGAGATGCCGAGCTTTTCGAACGTTTTGATCAGCTCGGGATCGACATCTTCGAGTTTTTTAGGAGTAATTTTCTGCTTGGGAGCGGAATAATAGATGACATCCTGGTAGTTGATAGGAGGGTAGGTGACATTGGGCCACTTGGGTTCCTTCATCTTTGTCCACTGGCGATAAGCCTTCA
>CBHTUB010000115.1:0-13497 GCA_966095595.1 uncultured Chryseosolibacter sp.
CCATTTTTGGGATCCCATTTTTCGTATTCCATATAGTGTGCAGTTTGCTGCGCTGCCTCAATCCCCTTGATCCTTGCCACGAGATGGAGCGCGCCGTCGATACCCGCAGACACGCCAGCCGTTGTGATGACCGCCGCGTTATCGATCCACCGGGTTTTTTCAAGTACCGTAGTATTCGGGTATTGTGCGCTCAGGTTTTTGATCGACCCCCAGTGGGTTGTCACGCGTTTGTTTTCGAGAAGACCCGCTCTCGCCAAAATAAATGCTCCTGTGCAAACGGACATGAACTGCGCATTTTTGTCCTGTAGTTTTTTGATCCAGGCGATCACTTTTTCATTGTTCGCGCTTGGAGTCGAGTTGCCACCCGGAAAAACCACAATGTCCGGCTCCGGCGCGTTCTCGATCGAGAACTCAGGATCAATGGGAACAAAATGTTGTGATTTAAGTGGCAGGCCGTCGGCAGAAACGGTGTACGTGTTGAATCCCGATGAACTGAACACTTCCCCGGGACCGGCAAAGTCAAGAAGCTCTACTTCGTCGTAGAGAAAGATAGCGACGTTTTTCGGTTCATTGCGAACGGATTGCGCGCTGGCGACGCAGAAGAAAAACAATGGCAGACTTGAGATCAGTATCTTTTTCATAATGGTAAAATATTACTTGAATGAATATACGCCGGAGCAGGAGGTTTGTATTCAAGTAGGAGGTGCGGAGTAGAGGAACAGCGAAAATAGTAGATGAAGGATCGCTCTCGTTGTGAAAGAAGGTGGGTGTCGATTAAACATTACGGTATTACCGATCTTGAGGGGATTGATTTAACCTGCCTGCCGGATAGGGGTTTTTGAGTTAGAAGTGAAAAGCAATGTCTTTTTTTCATCCGTCATAAGCCCATATCTAGCCTTTAGTCGGAGCATTCGTTAAAATGCCGGCATGGATGAGGTGAGCCATGGAATAGTCCGAAATTTGAAATACGAAATTTGGAATTTGAAGCCTCTTCGCGAAAACTCACTTCCGTTTTCCCGACGCTTCCTTCAATATCTGGCGATAGATTTCCCGTGCTTTATCGTAATCTTTTTGTGCCTGGTCTTTTTCCTTCAATGCAATGTTTCCCTGCTTTTGCTTCCAGCAGATGTCGACGGCTTTCAGGCACCACTCAGCACTTTCCTTGTTTGCACGGATCGGTTTGTTGTTGACGATCACGAATATGGGATTGGAATGCGAGGATGGAAGAATTCTCAAAGCGATCCAGCTGCTCTGATCGATCTTAGTTTCGAATTGTACATCGCGGATCGCGCCGTCGGCAATGATCTCTTTCTTTTCACGCGCGAGGCCATTGACCACAAGTTCGACAAATACGTTTCGGCTTTCGCCGATGCGTGCTCTCTCAAGGGTCCAGAAAGGCAATTGCTGCCACACATTGCCGGAAACATCCAACGGCTTGATGACGTCATTTTTATTTTCCTGAAGAAGCGCCGCCACTTTTGCGGATACCGTTACCGTTGAGGGCTTTACAAAATGTACTTCGCTATTGTTCTCACCCACTTCCACATTGTTTACAGTGAAGTCCATGAGGTGGCTTTTTCCCTCGCTCACGTATGCTCTGCCCGACCGAATACCTTCAGTCCAGTCATCGAAGCTTAATTCCCTGTTGCACTTTACATAACTTCTGCCATGACCCACTTTTCCGTCGCTCATGCATGGAAAATCGGTTTCTCCACTGATGCGTGTGCGAAAGCCGCAGTTTAGGGTATGATACCAAATATTGAGCTCCCATGTTGGAGGTGTGTCGATGGTTGAAATAAAATCCACCAGGTTGTGCGTCACCGCCACGATGAATTCATTGGCGCCGATCCCGTCGAAGTTGGGCACGTCATAATTAGGCAGCGCGTTGTTCCTGACTTCAAGACCGAGACCGGAGTGCGCGTAGCCTGTTACCGCATTTTGGCTCTTCGCCCACTTCAGGATTGGAATGGTATAGGTCGGCCAGTCCTCCAACCGTTTTGTGTTCGGATAATACTGATCCTTTAACCGCAGCAATACAAGATGTCCCGTATGGCTGCTGGGAAAGCCAGAGATCTCCAGGTCATAGCGAAGCAAATTATCGGGCGTGGAGAGCTTATTGTCCTTTCCTTCGAAGAATTGCTTTTGGTGATAGTATCCTGGTCCCCACGTTAGCACGCAGCCTACATTAACGCCCTCGCCAATGACATGTCGCATCATGTCTTCTGGATTGACGCCTTCGGTAGGAGAGGTGTAGTGGGAACAACCTGCTGCATGTATGTGATGGTCGCCGCTGTACCATTTAAAGTCTGTCGGATCGATCCATCGCCTCAGGCTCACTTTTAAGACCTGGATGCTGTCTTTCGTTACCTGGAAAGTTCTTGTCTCATTGTGATACTCAGGCCCGCGTCCTGTTTCTACGGAGAATTCTCCGGCCGGGAGCAACAGATTTTCTCCATCGTGACGATAGATCTGTGGTTGAAAGAAAAAATCCGGCGCGAGCCGTTTTGACTGGCTCGGATAGATGTGGCCTTGCTTGTCCTTGATGATCAACGATGCCGTGGTGGGAAGACCATGCTCATCTTTGATGTCGAGCAATATTTTTTGCGAAGGGATACAATCAAAAAACACACTGACTTCATTCCTGAATGCGACATCCTGCGTTGCTCCCCCACAGTTGAAAGCAAATTTCGCGGCTCGCTTACCTGCATCCCTGCTGTAGAGTTCAAGAATAAAATATTCGGTTGCTATTCCCGATAGCGTTCGCTTCATTGGCGCGCCGGTGTACAGGTCGAGGTCGAGCCAGCGATCGTTGATGTCGCGTTGCGTGACTGTCGATACCTTTCCTGTATATCCCATTCCATAGATCTTCTCTCCACCGTCGAATGTGCGTTTTGCCTGTTCTGATGAGACTTCAAGCGAGGCGGTAATCCCTGCTTCATTGTCAACGCGGATCAGGAAGGTTTTCCATCCTCCTTGGGGTAACTCGGCTTTCACAGTCCCGAGGTTTACCTTGACACGGCTTTCAGGGTTGATGTGAACATTGAACAAGGCATATCGATCAAGAATGGCTTTGATCCGATGAGGTTCCTCATTGTTCCGGATCAATTCGTTAACGCGGGCCCGGTCATCAGGTGATACCGGAGCTCCTACGAGATCCAGCGCCCTTATGAGATCTTGCACGTGAAAATAAAAGGGTTGCCGTTCCTGGCTTCGGACTTGCGGGCAGATGAAAAGCGCTAGAAAAACTAAAGACAGCGTTCGCCTCATGGTGATCGGATATCAACTATAAAGATACAAGATCTGCCTCCGTGACCTCGGTTTTGAGGCGTTTAAATAAAAAAAATGAAAATAATAGTCATTTTGACTATTTGTAAATATTTTTGTTGACAAGCACAATGTTATGAGTCGTTTTTTGCTCGGATTGGATATCGGCAGCTCCTCTATAAAAGCCTCGATCGTGAATTCAGACACGGGAAAGTCCGTTGTTACCGCACAGTCGCCAGGTGAAGAATTGGGAATGATCGCCGTGAATCCCGGATGGGCCGAGCAGGACCCGGAGGTATGGTGGGAGCACGTCAGGATCAGCATAGCAAAGTGTCTTCAGCACCCGGAGGTTTCTGCCAGGGAGATCGGTGCCATCGGTATTTCATATCAGATGCACGGACTTGTGGTTGTCGGGAAGGACGATCGTCCCCTGAGGCCGTCTATCATCTGGTGCGATAGCAGGGCGGTAGGAATAGGAGAGAAAGCAAACGATGCGTTGGGTGCCGACTACTGCCTCAGCCATTTCCTGAACAGTCCCGGAAACTTCACTGCGTCGAAGCTCCGTTGGGTAAAGGAAAACGAGCCAGCCTTATTCGGAAAGATCCACAAGTTCATGTTGCCCGGAGATTATATAGACCTCAGGATTACAGTAGACGCCGTGACGACGGACTCGGGTTTGTCGGAAGGAATCTTGTGGGACTACGAGAGTCGTTCAATTGCTTCCGCACTGGTCGAACACTACGGGATCGATCGATCGACTTTTCCAGAGGTGAGATCGGTTTTTTCTATTCAGGGTAAGATCAGAAAGGAAGTTGCCGATGAGCTCGGCATCAGCCGTGAGGCTGTCGTTTCCTATCGCGCGGGAGATCAGCCCAATAATGCATTTTCCCTGAACGTCGTCAATGCCGGAGAAACTGCCGCGACGGCGGGTACTTCAGGTGTGATCTATGCGGTGACGGACAAGAATGCTTTTGATCCGAAGTCACGCGTCAATACATTCATTCACGTGAATAATACGCCAGCCAAAACATCGAATGGCGTTCTGCTTTGCATCAATGGTACCGGTATTTTGAACAGCTGGTTGAGACGGACGTTGAAGAGTGGAGATGCATACGACTATAATAAGATGAATGCACTCTCATCCACTGCACCGATAGGCAGCGAAGGGCTTACCATTCTGCCTTTTGGAAACGGAGCGGAGCGCGTTCTCGGTAACAAGACTGTGAACGCATCATTCCACGGACTCGATTTCAACAGGCATCATCAAAGTCATGTGCTCAGGGCCGGGCAGGAAGGGATCGTGTTTGCCCTTCGTTATGGTTTCGATGTGCTTCAATCGATGCAGCTGAGAACATCCGTGATCAGGGCCGGATATGCCAATATGTTCCTGAGTCCTTTGTTCCGCGAAGCATTTGTAAATACAATAGGTGCACCGTTGCAGCTGTTCAATACGGATGGGGCAACCGGAGCGGCCATAGGTGCAGGTGTGGGCGCAGGCATTTTCGACATTACCAAAGCATTCAAGGGGCTAACCCTGATGGGTGAAGAGATGCCGGACCGTCATAGGCAAGATCAGTACAATCAGGCATACCATCGCTGGAAAGCTATTCTGGAACAAAAATTATCCGAGATTAATAATTAGATCAACATATGAAATTAACATTAGGCGACAAGGAGTATTTTAAAGGGGTCGGCCAGATCAAGTATGAGGGCCGTGATTCTGACAATCCACTGGCATTTAAATATTATGATGCAGGCAAGAAAGTAGGAAAGAAGACGATGGAAGAGCACTTGCGTTTTGCGATTGCCTACTGGCACACCTTCTGCGGAACGGGAGGAGATCCATTCGGCGCTCCGACGAAAAACTTTCCGTGGCTTCAAAGCAGTGATGCCGTGCAGTGTGCCTATGACAAAATGGATGCGGCGTTTGAATTCATCACCAAGATCGGTGCACCATTTTATTGCTTTCACGATTACGACCTCGTCAGTGAAGCCGATACATTAAAGGAGTCGCAGGCGCGGCTGGAGAAAGTGGTCGAGTACGCTAAGAAGAAACAGAAAGCATCCGGGGCTAAGTTATTGTGGGGAACGGCAAATCTCTTTTCTCATCCGCGATACATGAACGGTGCTGCAACCAACCCCGACTTCGAAGTTGTCTGTCACGCAGCCAATCAGGTTAAGAACGCTATTGACGCAACGGTAGAGCTGGGAGGAGCAAACTATGTTTTCTGGGGAGGTCGTGAGGGGTATCTCTCGCTGCTGAACACCAATATGAAACGCGAGCAGGAAAACCTCGCGAGGTTCCTTCAGGCAGCGCGCGATTATGGCCGTGCCAATGGATTCAAGGGAACTTTCTTCATCGAGCCGAAGCCCATGGAGCCCACGAAACATCAATACGATTTCGACTCTGCAACCGTGATAGGGTTTCTGCGCCAGTACGATCTTCTTGACGATTTCAAATTGAACATTGAAGTCAATCACGCTACGCTTGCTCACCACACCTTCCAGCATGAATTGCAAGTTGCAGCCGACGCCGGTGTACTTGGAAGCATCGATGCCAACAGGGGCGACTATCAGAATGGCTGGGACACCGATCAATTTCCGAATAACCTGTACGAGCTTACCGAGGCGTTGCTGGTTATACTGGACGCCGGTGGCTTCAAGACCGGAGGGATCAACTTCGATGCAAAGACTCGCCGGACATCTACAGATCTGGTGGATATCTTCTACGCGCACATCGGCGGGATGGATGCCTTTGCGAGGGCCTTGCTCATCGCCCAGGCCATTATCGACAATGGTGAATATCACAAATTGCGCAAGGAGAGATATGCTTCGTTTGATTCCGGAAAGGGTAAGGCATTCACGCAGGGAAAAGTTTCTCTCGAAGAGCTTGCTTCGCTGGCACACAAGAACGGTGAGCCGAAACAGATCAGCGCAAGACAGGAATACTACGAGAATTTGATCAGCAAGTTTATTTAAGTTAGGTTCAGTTATAGACATGCACGGGAACTCCTTGTGAGGTAAGTAGCGCAAGGATTCCTGATGCTGTCAGCTTTTGCGGGAATTCAGCCAATACACAGTTCTCAAAGGAAGTCGAAAGGCCGGAGACTTCCGCTCTTTGTTACTAAACTCAGAGGCTCACTGCTACGCGTTTTTTATAGTGCTCAGTGCTAAGTTGCCTTAACCGTTCAGCGCTTGCTTCAGGGGAGATGTCACGCTGCGGATTTGCAAGCATCTCGTATCCCACCATGAATTTTTTTACGCTGGCCGATCTCAGCAGTGGAGGATAGAACACCATGTGCCAATGCCATTCCGGATGAGACTCTCCATCCGTGGGAGCCTGGTGAATGCCGGCGGAGTAGGGAAAGGAAGTTTCAAAAAGGTTGTCGTATTTAACCGTGACCTGCCGGATACATTCTGCATAAGCTTCAATTTCATCCTTAGCCATTTGTGTGATATCAGCCATTGGCCTTCGCGGGATGATCATGGTTTCGAATGGCCAGGTTGCCCAGAAGGGAACCACTGCGACAAAGTGATCGTTCTCGAGGATAACGCGGTCTTTCAAACGGAGTTCTGCCTTTAAATAATCTCCGACAAGTGTTCTTCCCTTCTTTGCGAAATACTGATGCTGGTGATGTTGTTTTTTCAGCGGTTCCATGGGTATCGACTCCTGCGCCCAGATCTGGCCGTGTGGGTGGGGATTCGAACAGCCCATGATACTGCCCTTGTTTTCGAAGATCTGAATGTAATTAATGAAGTCGAGCTGACGGAGTTGTTCAAATTCGCTGACCCATAATCTGACGATGTCGGTGATTTGCTCTGTGGTCATCTCGGGAATGGTAAGATCATGCTGCGGTGAAAAACAAATCACCTTGCATATCCCGCGTTCACTTTTTGCAAAGAGCAGATCATCCGATTGGAAAGTTCCTTCAGGAAGTGTAGGCACGATTGCCGCAAAATCATTTTCAAAACTATACGTGCTGGTATACGTCGGATTCGACTCGCCATTGGATCGTTTGTTACCTGGGCAGAGATAGCAAGTGGGGTCGTAGCCTAATGTCGATGGCGAAGCGGTTTTTTCTACCTGTCCCTGCCACGGCCGTTTTGCACGATGTGGAGAAACCTGTATCCATTCGCCTGTGAGAATGTTCAATCGTCGGTGGGAATGTTCCTTTAAATCAAAATTGTTCATAGGGATTTTTCATGATATGCGTGCCCTTCGAAATTCTAACCAAATGGCAGGTGAGCTCTTTGTTGAAATTTCTTCTGTAGGCACTTTTAGCTTGCGTGATAAATGAGCCAACCATGGTATTGTGAATGATGTTGATAGTGCAACCTCCAAAGCCACCACCCATCATTCGGCTTCCGGACATGCCTTCGAATTTCTTTGCAAAGTCCACCATGAGATCAAGCTCGGTGAAACTTACTTCATAAAGCTCTGAAAGCCCTGCATGGATTTGAAAAAGTTTTTCTCCCAACAAACGTATGTTTCCACACTTGCGCCCTTGGTGTCTCTGGAGTTGAGAAAGAATTGACATTGTTTCCCGAAGTAGCAGAGCATGTCATTTACACGGCCACTTTAAAGACAGCCTTCTTTATTTTCCTGATAGACTCAACTTTCATCGAAGGCATGTGCAGGTCATGAGGGAAAAAGATCGTGAAATGGTTTTGAGGCACCTTGAATAAGGCATCGTATTTCTTTTCATAGAACGCAGCGTCACGCTCGTCATCGTATGGCGTCGTGGCAATCTGCCCGTTGAGCGCGGTGAAGCCCATCAGCTCTTCGCCTTCCAGCATTACCTGAATGTCGATATACTTCCGGTGGCTTTCCATGATGCAGTCGTTGAAGTCTTTCGTTTCGTATTCCATATAGATCACGAAAAGCTTGTCGCCATCGATGACATGTTTACCGAGCTCGAGCTTGTAAAAATCGGTGGTTTTCAGATAGTCAAATGCTTTGGCGAATAACGGATGAAGATTTGTGTATTGGTGGGCGTGGCGTAGATCGTCAAGTACCATAATGTTTTTGAGTTGGCGCAAAAATAATAATAAATGACGCATTCTGGTTTCTCTTTTCAGCCAATCGTGCGCCTCATGACAGATTTCACCCTCCGGAAGTTGAGGATTTAGAGTAAAGAATGGCATAACGACCGAAACGTGGGGCGGCGATTTTAATTCATCCGTGCGAAAAATTCATCCCGTTTTTTCGGCGATATGCTTACCTGATGGTTGTCGTTCATGATGATGTAGCCGCCGTCGGATTTTACGAACTGCTTTACTTCGTTCAAGTTGATCAGGAAGCTGTTGTGGACACGCATAAAATTTTCATCGGCGAGCAAGGTCTCGTATTCCTTGAGATGTTTGCTGACGATGACTTTCCTTTTGTCAATGAGGTAAATGTTCGTGTATGATCCACTGGCCTCACACATGACGATATCGCTTACACGCACAAATTCAATCCGGTCGGTCGTCGCCAGGCAGATCTTTTTGATACTCTTCCCGTTCATGTTGGCCAACAGCACCTCGAGTTGCAGCCGTTGTGACGATTCGCGATTTCGTATTCTTGCCTTGTTGACTGCCCCCTGCAGCTCCTCGACGTCAATGGGCTTCAGCAGATAATCCAGGGAGCTGAATTTGATGGCTTTAATGGCGTAATGCTCGAACGCTGTCGTGAAAATTACTTCGAAGTTGAGGTCCCTGATACGGCCAAGCACATCGAAACCTGTTCCCGTCTGAAGTTCGATATCCATAAAAACAACGTCCGGCTTCATTTTCTGTATCAGCTCCACGGCCTCGTCGACCGTGCTGGCGGTGCCGGCTATTGCTATGTCTTCACAAAATTCCACAAGAAGATTTTTCAGGGCTTCGCGATTATGGATTTCGTCTTCAACAATGATTGCTTTCATAATTGTATTGCGCATTGCTGTTTAGTTAATAAATATGGGAACTTGGAGTGTCACACACGTGCCCGCAGGCTCGCCGTTGACATGAACAAGGTCTTCATAGGTCATCGAGATCTGCCAGCCGTGTTTTTCCTTTAGGGTAGCTAACCGCTGTTTCGTTACCGAAATTCCCCTGGATGGATTCGCTTTTCTTTTGCCCTGTTTTAATTGGTGCGAAGCTTCGCGACCTATGCCGTTATCCTGTACTTTGATCTCGACGTTGCCATCCTCCAAATGGAACGAGATGTCCAGCTTGCGATCGCCTTCCTTCGGCATCAAGCCATGCAGTACCGCATTTTCTATCAGCGGTTGCAGGATCATGGTAGGCATCTCGATGGTGTGCGTATCCAGCGCGTTATCCAGATGGATATTGTAAGAGAAGTTGCCATCGAATCTGAGCGACTCCAGCTCGAGGTACATGGATACCAGCTGGATCTCTTCGCTGAGCAGAACATTTCCCGTAATGGAGCTTTCCAAAACCTTTCGCAGCAGATTGGAGAATTTGCTCAGGTATTTCAGGGCTGCGGTCCTGTCATCGGAAGTGATAAAATGCTGGATCGAGCTTAAACTGTTAAAAATAAAGTGGGGATTGATCTGCGCGCGCAGCATGCGATTCTCCAACTGATAGTTTATCTCTTCGATGTGGATCTTTTGCCTTGATATCTCTTCGTTTTTTACAGCGAGAATCTCGCTGACACGTTTTCGTTCCGTGAACTTCTGGTACAGCAAAAAGACCGTGGCCAGAAGAAAGACTGCGGCTGCCACCAGGAGCCACTTCATCCTGTTTTCCTGTTTTACCTGGTCTTGTAAAAAATTAAGAGTGAGACGCTGCTCTGCAAGCTGTTTGTTCTTTGCAAGCACTTCTACTTTTATCTCCTGGGCCCTGAATGCCCTGTTGTTCTCGTCGTTGAAGACACTATCGCTCCAGGCCTTGTACTGTTTATAGGCGTCCAGCGCTTTGGAATAGTTGCCATTTTTCTCCCACAACCTGGCTAGCAGGGAATAGGATATTTTTATGTACTCCCTGGAATCCAGCTCGTAGGCAAGTCGCTGGTATTCCTGTGCGTAGCTCAGCGCTTGCTGAAGATTGTTTTCGGCGAATGCGATCTCGAACAGATTGTTGATGATGTTGCTTTCTTCCTGTTTCAATTCGTATTTTTTTGCATTCGGAAGATTGGCGAGCAAAATATCTTTTGCGCCTTTGTAATTTTTTTTCTGGATCAACACGTAAGCAATATTACCCGCTACGCCGATCGAGTTGGGATACCGCTGAAGGGAATCGTACATTCTTTTGTTGTCGTAGAGTATGCTTAACGCCTCGTCATACCGGCCCCGGCCAATGAGCAGAATGGCGATGTTGCCCCTGGCCAGCGAGGCGAGTATGGTTTCGTTCTCCCGTCTATAAATTGCCAGCGCTTTCTCGTAGTGCTCCATGGCCCTGTCCGGTTCCTTCATCAGGTCGTACAGCACGCCGATGTTTTCATGGGCAGCGCCAAGCCCCCTGAAGTCGCCAACGGAATCATAAATGGGAAGAGCTTCGGAATAGTATTCGAGGCTCTGTGAATAATCGCCGAGCCGCTTATAGACGACACCTAAACCGTTATACCCGTCGGCGGTGCGGCCGGCCAACTTGAACTTTTGCGCCAGCGCTATTGTCGCGTGAAACGATTGAATGGCTTCGGGATAATTTCCCAACATGCCGTTACAGATAGCTATACCGTGATTGGCCCTCGCTTCAATTTCGTTTTCGCCGGCCTTCTGTGCAATATATACCGACGTGTCATAATAGGCCTTCGCTTTAGCCGGGTTGATCTTTCGCAGTTTTACCGCCGCGTCCAGAAACAGTTGCGCGCGGAGTGAGTCATCTTGCCTGAACTTCGCGAGATTCCGGATGAGGCTATCGATCTCCGGCGTTTGACCGATAGAAAGACTTGCCGATCCCAGCAACAGACAAATGACGATAATGGAAATTCTCATATCATAGGCTGGGTAGTATAATGTGCGTAGTGTGATGGGTGGCGTTACGCGCCCGGCTCACCTTTCTCCTGGCCTCGATCGGATACCGGTTCACACGCTTTAGAAGTCTGATGTGGTCGGCCCAATTTGCAAATTCATTCGTGTAACGTTTAGCAAGCCCTGCCATGTGACGACCCCTTTGAGATATTATAGTGTCGATCGTTACATGTACATGCTGTTCTTTCACGTCGACGTTGATATCCATCTTTCCGGCAACCTTGTTTTTAGCAAGGTTCTCGACACCTTCCTCGATGACGAGTTGCGTGATCAGTGCGGGCACGTTGATCACGTTGCCGTCGAGGCCTTTATGGCTGATATTGTAGTCGAACATGCCGTCATACCGCAGGCGTTGCAGCTTAAGGTATTGATCGATGATCTCGAGCTCTTCGAGAAGGTCGATCACATCGTTTTCGGCATGCTTCAGGTAGAGCCGCACGAGCTTGCCGAATGCCGACAAAAATCCCAGCGCATTTTTTTTGTCATTGATGGTGATGAAATGCTGCATGGCGTTAAGCGCATTGAACACAAAATGCGGATTCATTTGTGCCCGGATGGCCCTGATCTTCAGTTCCGCCATCTGCTGGCGTGCTCGAAGGAGCCTTGATTCTTTTTGTCGAATAGCGTTCTGTGCTTCAAGGTGACTGAGCTTCACGGCGCAGATGGCGGCTACAGCGCCGAGAATGCGCATGTGCTGTTCGGTGAAGTAGTTCTTCTCAGGATGCTCGCAGTCGATGATGCCGATCACCTTTTCTTTGTGCCTGATCGGTATGGTGATCTCAGACAGCCGCGTTTCGTCGTCAACGATGTAACGCGGGTCCTTGCTGGTATCGTCGATCCGTTCAGCAATGCCCGTGGTGGCGACGAAGCCTGTGATGCCCATGCCCAATGGAATGGTGAGCGGTTTGATGATCTCGTTCCTCTTCGGGCTCTTGGGGCCATAGGCAGCTTGTTGTACCAATGTCCTTGCCTTGCGGTCGAGAGAGTATATCACGCAATCTGCAAAGCCCAGTTTGGCGATGACATTTTTCGCAAGACTCCAGTAGACGTCTTCAACAGTTTCTTTCTTCAAGACGGACGTAGAAAAGGAAATGAGCATTTGCTCAACTTCCTCAAAGGATAGTTCTTTCCTTTTGGTTTTTCTCCTGAGCGCCGATGAGGTCATAGGTTACTTGAAGATCGGTAAAAATCATCGTATAAGTAAAACGTGTGACGGATTCTTTCCAGGATTGGAATTAGCCCGGAGCAGATGCAGTTGCCCCGGGCACTCAAACAAACAGGGGTGGGCTCAATTTTGCTTTGCGAGAATGAGGACAAAAGGATTGAGATCGTCTTCACCGTAACTTGTCAATATCAGGATCTGGTCGTCGCCATTAACGAGAAGTGCAGCACCCATCGAGGACTCATCGCCATCTTCGTCGAAGTTCATAGTTCCATATACCCTTCCGTTAACCACATTTTCGACAATGACAACCGCACCTTCCTCATTATTGATTTCATTGGTTTCGATATTGGTAAAGGGGTTGCCGGTTCCAATCATATTTCCCAGATCATTCTCTAAAAAGCTTAGCTTTACCGGCACGGTCACATCGTTTTCGTTTTTCGGCATATAGGCAATTCCGAAATAGGTATTGTTCAACAGTACATCTTTGGTCGCATTTTCTTTGGCCTTGAGTGCAAATGCACCGCCATTGCCATAGCCAAAGTCCATCATCATCGTGCCACCGCTGGTAAATTGTCCGCTGGCAACGGTCGAGCCATTATCTGTAATGGTTACGTCGCCACCCCCATTGCATGTGGCCATCGGTATGCCATTGATCGGCCCGGTTTCGGTACATGCACCGCCATTCACGCAGTCCAGGCTCCATTTGTATCCGGACAAAGCATATTCTGAACCGCTTTCGGTGACCTCGAGATACCCGAATGCTTCCTGTGTAATGGGACTGTAGGAAGATCGGCTGCCTGGCGCTGAGATAATATAATTGTATGTGCCTGGAATATCGGCACATTCGCCCTCGGGCACCATGGCGATGATGTCGCCTTTGATGCTTCCCTCAGGTTTGATCACCATGGCCATTCCCGGGATCTCCATTGCGTAAAACCAGGCTGTACCATCTTCGGGAATCTCTTCGCTGGCAGGCTCGGCGTTTGTGATCGTTACTTTCAAAAAGCCGGAAGGCAGTGTTTCGAATGTTCCTTCAATGCTGATGTCGTCGGATGTGTCGTCAAAAGTCCCATGATCCCATGAAGCGATCATGTGGCCTTGTTCTTTATCCAG
>CBHTUB010000116.1:0-13494 GCA_966095595.1 uncultured Chryseosolibacter sp.
CCGTCTGCTCACGCCGGTCACGCACCTGTTCCGCGAACAGCGACACGATCGTAGCACCGCTTTCGATCGTGCGGTTTCTGACCAAATTATGGACAAGTTTCTGCTCGGCCTCTGCTTCAAAATATTTGAATGACGACCAGCGCGCACCCGGTGAAGATGTCATGTTGTGTAGAATTCTCCTATAGAGAGCGACCAGCTGAGACGCTGTAAAGTGCGACTTCAACGTCTTCCGTTTGCTGATGTGAATACGAAAAACGCCTTTTGTGGCATTCACCGTAAAGTCCATGAGTGTGTTGGTCAATCCATGTCCGAGCGACCATACGTCAATGCCCTCCAACGGTTTTTCATTTTCCTGTATGGATTCCAGCGCGTTGTACGCATGGAAATCGACATAGTTGAAGATCACATCGAAGAATGGATTGACCGCTGTGTTATGCTTCCTGTGAAGCTTCGAAAGCTCCAGCGTGCTCAGGGATTCCATGCGTTTAAGGTCGATCAGCTTTTGATGTGTTTTGCCGATCATATCGGACCATGTCACCGATCCTGCAACTGACCATCTGAAAGGAATTGTATTCAAAAAACACCCCAGGATCTTGTCTCCATCCTCGCAATCCGGACGATTATTGGTCACGAGTCCGGTGATGATCTCATCCTCTCCTGAGAGGAACTTCAGCAAATAATTGAATGCAGCGAGCAGAATGGTCTTCGGAGTAGTGCCGAGCTCACCTGCACGGCTTTCGAGCATATCGGCTTCCGGGCGATCGAGTATGGTCCATGCTTCATCGTTCGCATCCTCGTCGGAGAACAACTGCAACGGCAGCACGTTGCTGAGCTCGTCCCGCCAGAATGCTCTGGTTTCTTCATCGAGCTTGTGCACTTCATGTTGAATGACGAAGTCCCTATACGACGCTTTGAGCGCAGCGGGGCGATAACCTGAATCGCGCAAAAGTTGCAGATAGATGTTATTCAGCTCGGTCATCAGCGATGCATCGCTCCATCCGTCGATGATGGCATGGTGACACTGGAACACGAACAGAATGTCGTCATTTCCGATGTTGAAAATCGACATTCTCCACAGCGGCGCTACAGCAATGTCGAACGGAATAGAACGTTCGGCAGCGAGATATTCCCGCACGGTGCGTTGTTGCTCGGCCCTGCCCTGGACAGAGATATCGTGATACGGTATTTCTATGCTGATCTTTTTCCGAACGATCTGCACTTCCCGCTCAAATCTGTGGATTTGAAAATCGGTACGTAGGATCGGGTGTTTTTCGACGAACAGGCGCACGGCCTTCCTAAAGAGCTGCGCGTCAAAACCGGGATACCGCCGATGGCGGACCATTTGATCATGGTAGATCCCGAGACGCACATCGAGCATCGATTCGAAAACCATTCCCTTTTCTATGTCACTCATCGGATAGATATCTTCGATGTTTTGTTTTTCCGATTCCGGAAGTCGTTCGAGTATGCGGAGTTTCAACTCCTCTACCTGTTGGGCTACCATTCCCTGAAGCTCTTTTCTCTTCAGCACTTCCCGCGTTACCTGTTCACTTCCGAGAACGGCGTGGAGCAAATCCCGTATGGTGTTATGCTTGTAAAACTCATTGATGGGGATCTCCAGATTCATGCTGCGCCTTACTTCCGAGATCACCCTCAGGATCTTGATCGAATCACCTCCCATTTCGAAGAAACCACTCGTCACGCTCACCTGCCCGCGGCCGAGAATGTCCTGCCAGATGGCTGCCATCTTCTGCTCTGTTTCCGTCGCCGGCGGCACATGCGCCCGCGATGCTGCGCCGTTGGCAGGTGCAGGAAGCTTTGATTGATCGACTTTTCCGTTTACGGTGACCGGAATATTTTCCAGCTGCAGGAAATGCGAAGGGATCATGTATTCAGGCAGCGACGTGGCCAGCGAGGCGCGAAGATGATCCTCGTCGATCGCATTGTCACTCACGATGTAGGCTACCAACTCGTTGTCATTACCCTGATTTTTTACTGCCGTAACGACACAGGCCCTGATCCCGTCAATACTGCCGATGCATGCTTCGATCTCCCCGAGCTCCACGCGGTACCCCCTGACTTTCACTTGTTGATCTTTACGTCCGAAGTATTCGATACTGCCGTCCGGAAGCCAGCGTCCGAGATCTCCGGACCGATACAAGCGTGAGCCGGGTTCAGGATAGTCGTCAATGAATGAACGGAGTGTCAACTCTTTTTTGTTGAGATAACCTTCCGCAAGGCCTGCGCCGCCGATGCAGATCTCCCCGACTGCGCCGATAGGCATCACATTAAGGGCGGAGTCCAGGACATAAACACTGACATTATGTATTGGCCGGCCGATGGGTATGTTCGAAAGCGTAGTATGCGACCTGCGCGGTAAGGTAAATGTTGTGGCGCATATACTGCCTTCAGTGGGCCCGTAGGCGTTGATGTAGCTACCATATCTCGTAAACTCCCGCGCCGTCTCCACAGGCGCCGCCTCTCCCGCGGTGACCAGTGTTTTCAACATACTGAAGGAGGTAACATCGAGTAGTCTTTGGTAGACGGGAGGTATCGTTGCAATATCAATTTTGTTCACCAGCAGGAACTGCCGGAGAAGTTCCGGGTTCTTTTTCTCCTCATCGCCCACGACGAACAGTGTCCCTCCGCTTACCAATGATACAAATATCTCGGACACAGAAGCATCGAACGAGAGTGAGGCAAACTGTAGATGACGGCTTCCCGTCTGGGCGCCGAAAATATGACTCTGTGACAAGATCGTGTTTGCTACCGCGCGATGCGCGATAACAACACCTTTTGGTTCGCCGGTCGAACCCGACGTATAGATGATATAGGCGACTGTCGAATCCGGGACGTCCGGCAGCGTTGTGCTGTTGTCCGCGTTCACAATGTCCAGTTGAAGGTCGATAGCGAAGATCGCTCCATTGTAGAACTGTACATCGAAAAGGAAATCGGATTGTGTCACGAGCAACCGGATGTTTGCGTCCTGGCAAACCAGTTGTTTTCTTTTTTCAGGCCAATTGACGTCGATCGGCACATAGGCACATCCGCTTTTCAGAATGGCCAGAATTGCAACGAGCGTCAATTCACTACGCTCCATCATGATGCCTACATGATCCCCATGCTTAAGACCACAATCGGAGATGAAGTGTTTTGCAAGTCTGTCCGAGAGCAGGTTCAGATCCCGATAACTGATCCTCTTGCCGCTACAGACAACAGCGTCATTGTCGGCGTACACGCGTGCCGTTTCCTCGAACAGCTTCACCAGGTGCAGCGGTCTGCCGAAATTGAACGCAGTATGGTTGAACGTTGCGATTAGTTGCCTTTCGTCTTCAGGCAGGACGCCGAGCTCATCGATCTTACGATCGGGATTGGCAACGATCTCACGAAGCAAATTTTGCAGCCTCCGTGCAAATCTCTCTATAGTTTCAGGCGCATAGATATCGGTATTGAAATCGATGGTCAGCGCGAGATCGTCATCTGCTGCAGTAAAATTGAAGATCAGATCAAATACCACCGTAGGTTTATCGGACCCGGCGAGCGGTTCTATGGAGAATCCCTCCGGAGCTGCATTGGTCTTTTCAGTATGAGATTCCTGCAGGATCATCTGTATATCGAACAACGGGTTTCTACTCATGTCCCGCCTGATGCTCAACTCGTCGACAAGCCTGTCGAATGGGTAGGCCTGATGCTCGTATCCATCGAGCACAACCTGTTTCACATTCTGCAGGAGCTTGAGATAGGAATCGGCTCCGGAGAAAATAGTGCGGAGCGCCAATGTGTTGACATAGAAACCGATCTGGTCTTCGAGGTCCGCGTGGTCGCGGCCCGCCATTGGTGTTCCGATGGTCACGTCTGTCGCTCCGGTGCTCTTGTAGCAGAGAACTTTGATAGCCGACAACAATCCCACAAATAAGGTGGCGCCGTTTCTTCTCGCGAGCGATTTGAATCGCCTGCCAAGATTACTGTCCAGCGGGTATGTCAGTGATGCACCATTGTAGGTTTTGATCGAAGGTCGAGGCTTGTCCCCGTGGAGTTCGAGCACTTGCGTATCGGCAAGCTGCTTCATCCAATAGGCCTGATGATTTGCGAGCGACTCGCCCTGTAGCTGTGAGAGGTGCCAGCACGCATAGTCTTTATACTGGATCCGCAACGGTGCCATATCGGTTGTCCCACGCTTCGAATATTGATCATAGCATCCCAGGAACTCATGGATCAGCACGCGTTTCGACCACGCGTCACTGATGATGTGGTGAATGGCATAGGAAAGGATCCACCGGTTGTTATCGATTCGGTAAAGGGCGACGCGGAACAACGGACCCGTTTCGAGATCCATTGGCCGCATGGCATCCTCGAATATGCGTTCTTTCATGTCCTCTTCCGAAATACCCTCAGCATCCAATCTGTGAAAAAAAGATTCGAGCTCCATCGCAGGAAGAATGCGTTGAAAGACTTCGCCATTGTGGTCTTCAAAGAAAACCGTTCGAAGGACTTCATGACGTTGCACAAGGGCTGAAAACGCAGCCTGAAGAGCATCCATCCTGAGCTCACCCCGGAGGTCGAACGCCGCGTGAGCCGTGTACGCAATATTGGTTTCCCTGAATTTACTCAGGATCCAAAGGCGTCGCTGGCCCGGAGTAGCAGGATACAGCTCCTGCAATGGCGCCGACGGAATCGACGTATAAATAGACTGAAGCGAATCCTGGATCAGTATCGCCTGCTCCTCGAGGCTCGGTCGGTTGAATAATTCATTGAAGTCTACGCGGACATCAAACACTTTGTGGATCTGTGTGGCAAGCCTTGTCACTTTCAGGCTGTGTCCTCCAAGTGCAAAAAAATCGTCCTTCACGCTGATACTCTGCTTCCCAAGGATCTCCTGCCAGATCTCCTGCAGCTTTTCCTCGGTCTTGTTCCGCGGATGCACATACGCTCCCGTGTGAGCCTCGCCATCAAAGGCCGGTGGGGGTAGCTTCTTTCTATCTACCTTACCATTCGCATTCAATGGCAGCTTTTCTATTTGCATCAGCCGGACCGGCACCATATAGTCCGGCACGACGCGTGCTGCGAATGACTTGAGCTCCGCCGAAGAGATCTCCTGAGCGCTTGTATAGTAAGCCACCAGCACAGGTTCGTCCTTGTATTGAACAGGAACGACAGTCGCCGATTCGATACCCGGAAATGTTCTGAGGATCATTGCTATTTCACCGGGCTCTATCCGGTAACCGCGGATCTTGATCTGATCGTCGACACGGCCGAGGAACTGCACCGCACCATTCGGCAGCCATTTGCCAAGGTCACCGGTCCTGTAAATGCGTTCGTTGGGAAGCGGACAATCTGCAATGAACTTCGCTGTCGTCAATGCGTCATTATTGAGGTATCCTGCCGAAAGGCCATGTCCTGCGATGCAGATCTCGCCTGCAACGCCAATGGGAACGAGCTTCTGAAATTTATCCAATATATAGACGCGTGTATTCCCGAATGGAAAGCCCAATGGAATTACGTTCGAGTCCGAGTCGAGGTCGATTTCCTGGAGCAGCTTACCCACTGTGGTTTCCGAAGGGCCGTAGTGATTGAATACACGGCATCCGGTTCCTGAGTTGCGGATCAGTTTGATAACGTCGGGTGTCAACGCTTCTCCTCCGAAAATCAGGTATTTATGCGGCATGAAAATCGCTTCTTCCGACTGCAGTGCTTTCCAGTGCGACGGCACAATTTTCACACAGTCCACCTGGACCTTCGTCATTTCTTCAGCACTCACTACCTGATCAGCAGAAAATACGTGCAACGCTCCGCCGACGACAAACGAAGGATACAATACCGTGTGGCCGAGATCTGCCGACAATGTCGAAACAATTCCAAAGGTCTGGCAGTTGTGCAGCTCAATACGCGAAAGCAGACCACTGATGTAATCGGCGAGCGCTCCGTGCGTCACCGGCACACCCTTGGGATTACCCGTTGAACCCGACGTGTAAACCACATAGGCGCGGTCATCCGGTGAAGGCGTCCTCCCGGTTGTGGTGGTTGCAGCGGGCAATGTATCGAGCTGTATGTCGATGGCGAATAGATGTCCCTGGTAGAACTGAAGGTCGAAAATGTACTCCGAAGAGCTGATGATGGCCTTTGCCTGCGTGTCCGCGAATATAAATTCTTTCCTTGCCGCCGGAATCGAAGGCTCGACGGCAACATAAGCCGCACCGGATTTCAGGACTCCGATCAGGGCGACAATTGCAGCATCCGACCGATCAAGCATAACCCCGACTACGTCGCCAGTCGACACGCCTGCGGCGTTGAGATACGCCGCCAGCCTATCCGTTGTTTCATCGAGCTCCCGATAGGTGATCGCTTTACCCTTGAACACGAGGGCTGCATTGCCGGGCTTCTTGCTTGCCGACGCCCGGAACGAGTCGATGAAAGTTTGGCCTTCGGACACGCTCACTTGCGATTTGCCAAAGCGTATGAGCTGGTGTATCTCTTCCTGCGACAGGCAACCGAGATCCGCAATGGCCCGCGCATCGTTTTCTACGATCTCGCTGATGAGCTGACTCAGGTGCCGGGCCATGGTATTTACGTCTTTCTCCTGATACACGGCAGCATTGTACCGGAAGTTGAACGTGATGGTGTCGGACGGAATGACAAGCAGCGTAAGTTCGAATGTATTATTGCCGACGGTATTTTGCGATTCGATGGATATGCTCCCTGAACCGGCGAGCGCGCTTTGGATGACATCATCCGACGGAAAGTTCTGGAATTGCACAAGATGATCGAACAAGCCGCGCTGCAACTCGCTCTCGGCCTGGATCTGCGCAAGCTGCGTATAATGATGCGGGAGCGATTCCACGGAAAGCTGATGCAGATGCTGCAGCAGATCCCTTATCGACCATGCCGGCTCCCACTGAACACGCTGCGGAATGGTGTTGATGAACATCCCGATCATGTCTTCGATTCCATCCACTTCCGGAGCCCTCCCTGAAACTATAGAGCCATACACGACGTCTGTTGTATTGTTATATTTCCCAAGCAGTATGCCCCAGGCCGCCTGGATAAACGTGTTCTCAGTAGTTCCCAGCTCCGAACAAAGTGCTTGAATTTTTTGCCGGGTTGCAGTGTCCACGCTAAAGGCCGTTTGCGCAGCCTTGTATTCAGTAGACGCTGCATTCTTATTCGGCAGCGTGCAAAGATAATCATATCCTTTCAGATAGTTGCGCCAATGGGTCAGCGACTTTCCCTTGTCTTGCTTTTCCAGCCATGCGATGTAGGAAGCATACGGAGTCACTTTCCTGAGCTGTGGTTGTCTGTTGTTCGACAGGCACAGGTAGATGTAAAAGAACTCCTTGATGAGAAGCTCGACACACCAACCATCCATGAGAATATGATGACTTGTCCAGATGAACTCATAGACATCGTGGTCCAGCTTCACAACGGTTAGACGCATTTGGGAACCATTCCGGAGGTCGAATCCTTTTTCACGATCTGCAGCCTTAAAATCCTCCAGAGAAAATCCTTTGATGGTAGCGGTATCGATATAGGAAAATGTCGATTCGATTTGCCTGCGCACTACCTGCAAGACCCTTTCTCCGAATTCGGAGGTGAAGAATGTCCTCAATATACCATGCCTGGATATCAGCAGGTCGTAGCTTTTCTCGAGGGATAGCACATCGAGCGTGCCCTTGATACGCGAGCTGGACTGCGTGAGATAACTGTTCCTGGATGTAAGCCAATGATAATAAAACCCTTCCTGCAGCGGGCTTAACGGATAGATGTCTTCAATCATAAAGATTTATTTAATTGCTCAAGCTGTTCGAAGCTGAGTCCCTTGTATGTAAAGTCGACGGGTGTCATCTGTTGTTTGGCTTCGCCGGAGAGTGCAGCAATCAATGCCTTGAGGCGATTCGAGTAGCTCTTTGCCAGCGTGTCGATCGTCCCGGCGTGAAACTGCTCCCTGCTGAACGTGATGGTCATCGAGAGCTTGTTGTCCAGAACGATCCCTGAAAAATCGAGCAGTGTTTCACGGGCAAATAGTCCTGACACCTCTGATCCCCTGAATTCGTTCGAGAAGCGGAAGGCCGTCACGGCGCTCTGCGACGCTTCGAAATCGCCGTAGTAGTTGAAAGTGATCTCAGGTCGGGACTGGTAGGGCCTTCCCCCAAGGTATTTAAGCATGCCGTAGCCTATACCTTTCTGAGGCACGCGGTGCAGCGTCTCCTTTACCGCGATCAGTTGACGAGTGATCTCGTCC
Source organism: uncultured Chryseosolibacter sp. (assembly GCA_966095595.1). Lineage (GTDB taxonomy): Bacteria > Bacteroidota > Bacteroidia > Cytophagales > Cyclobacteriaceae > Chryseosolibacter. The sequence continues at coordinate 8,237 of CBHTUB010000116.1, forward strand.
GTGAATGAAAGGTCGAAGAACACCGGATACTCGGTAGTGAACCATCCAACCGTTCTCGACACGTCGACATCGCCAGACAGTGACTCGTGCCCATGACCTTCGAGATGTATGCGAACCCGTTCTGTTTGAAAGGTATCGGCAAGCGCAAGGCACAAGCCTGTTATTAAAATGTCGTTGATGTCCGTATTGTATGCCTTGTAGCATTCTGTAAGAAGCTTCTGCGTCTCGGACTGCTCCAGGGCAAAAGTGACGGTAATGGCGTCACTGACCAGATTGGATCCTGCCGGATTTCCGAGCGGTAATGAATCTACTGCTGCGGATTCTATCTCCCGCCAGTATGGATCTTCGTCCTGTACCGTTACACTTTCGGCATATTTCACTTGTTTCTGCATCCAGTAGCTGAACGAATCTGTCTTCGGAGGTAACGTGAGCTGCTTTCCATCTAAGTAAAGCTGGTAGAGCGTTGAAATGTCTTCCAGCAAGGTTCGCCACGATAACCCGTCGACAATGAGATGATGCGCGATAAGAAGTAATTTGTCGCCGTGTTCGCCTCTGATCAGACATACCCTGAACAGCGGGCCTCGCAAGTCTAAAGAAGATTGCAGACGCTCATAATGTGCATGAAGTGCCTCGGTATCATTTTCGCGGATGACCTCGAAACCGTAGCCCTGTCCCTTTCCCTTGTTGATCTGCTTCCATTCATCGCCATTCTGCTCGAACACGATTCGCAAGGCGTCATGATGCATCACGATCCTATCGCAAACGGCGCGGATCGCATCCTCAGATATTTCACGATCGCTCTCTAGCAATACCGACTGATTATAGTGATGAAGATGCGTACTATGTTTTTTAAAGAAGGCTCGCTGAATGGGGCTCAGTGGAATAACGCCTTCAACGATGGACTGGGATATCTTTCGGCTTCCGACCTTCAGGCGCCTTGCAAGATCGCCGACAATCGGAAATACCAAAATGTCCTGTATGGCTACGCTATAGCTGCGTTGCTTCAGGCGCGAAACAATTTGGATGGACTTGATGGAATCGCCGCCGAGTGCAAAAAAATCATGGCTCAGTCCGATGCCCTGTTTCCTCAAAACTTCTTCAAACACTTCGATCAAATGTTGCTCGGCTTCAGTCGAAGGCGGAACGTATTCGGGGCCTTTAACGACCGCCGTTTCCATTGGATCGGGAAGTGATCTCCTATCGATCTTTCCATTTGGCGTCAATGGCAATTCTTCCAGCCGGATCAGGTGCAGCGGGATCATGTATGCGGGCAACCGCCGGGTCAATTGACTTCGCACATCTGAAGCTTCCGGTGCCGCCTTTCCGGAATAGTAGGCAACCAGTTCGCAGTCATCTCCCACTGTTCTTGCAAGCGCGATTGCCGACATGACACCGGACACACCAGTGAGCGCGCCTTCGATCTCTCCCAGCTCGACACGATTGCCTTTGATCTTCACCTGGTGGTCTATTCTTCCCAGCAAACCGATGTTCCCGTCCCCGAACCACATCGCCCTGTCACCCGTACGGTAGATCGTGTGTCCGGGCGCAAAAGGATCAGGGATGAATTTTTCAGTCGTGAGTGCCTGGTTTCCGAGATATCCCAGTGACACGCCTGCTCCTCCGATGCAAAGCTCGCCCGGCACCCCGACAGGTTGAAGAACATTCGCTTCATTAAGTATGAGGATCCTGGAATTACCGAACGGACGGCCTATTGGCGTTGTACGGTACTCTGAGATCTTGTCGATCGACGGTTCTTCAAAGAACGAGGAATCGATCGTCGTCTCGGTTGTGCCGTAGCTGTTGATGATCCTTGCGTGGTGTCCGAATTTCCTTTGAACATCGATGTAGGATGCAATGTGAAGAACATCCGAGCCGAAAATGATCAGCTTCAAATATGCACAGGGTAGCTTGTTCTCATGGATGTAGTGCAGCAGAGGCAGCAATGTCGCCGGCGTGCTCTCCATCAATGTGATCTGATGGTGGTCGATCATGGCGTAGAGCAAGTCAGGCTCCACTTTAACGTCATTGCCGCAAATGATCATAGTTCCTCCGGTAAGAAGAGCCCTGCACATATCCCCTACAAACACGTCGAAAGAGAAGCTCGCCGTTTGAAGGAGCCTCACCTCCATTTCCAAAAGGCGATAGTCAACGATCCAGGCCCTGGCGATGCTTACAACTGACCGGTGGGCAACTACCACGCCCTTGGGCTTGCCGGTGGACCCGGAGGTATAGATGGCATACATGACATCCGACGCGTGTTCTTCCCGTTCAGGATTCGTGGCCTCTGCATACTGTGCGTGCCCTGCCAGGAAGCGCCCGAGCAGTTCTTCTCCGATCACCAGGCTACAGCCACTGTTCTCGACAATGTAGTCCGCTCGCTCCGCCGGATAGTTCACGTCTACCGGAACATAGGCACAGCGTAATTTCAGCACTGCGATCGCAGCGATCGCCATCCACTCGTTTCTTTCAAGCCTGATACCGATGAAGTCCTGAACGCCGGGATTGTAATGCTCTTTAATGAAAGCGGCAAGTGCGTTCGCGGTGGCGTTGAGATCTCTGTACGTGAGTGACCTGTCCTCAAAAACAACCGCCACCTTATCCGGTGTTTTGTGAACCTGTTCCTCGAAGATCGAGGTGAACGTCACATTACCTGCTTCCGGGATCAGTGTCTGCGGGTTGAATTTATTCAGCAAAATATCTCGTTCGGTCGCGGACGTGAAGTCCAGCGCGTCGATGGCAACGCGTGGCTGTTTAGCGATCGCATTCAACAGCTGAGTGAAATGGTCAAACAGACGTTGGACTACTTCTTCGCGATAGACATCGGTATTGTATTCCAGATCCAGCTGCAACGCACCATCGATCTCATAGAAATCAAACGACAAGTCAAACTTGCTGATGAGGTCCAGACCGTGCTCGAACTGGCGCACATCAAGCGTTTCTGCGAGCGACCGTTGAAGGTCGGATTGTGCGGCGTTCTGAAGCACCACCATCACATCGAAAAGCGAGCTTCTGCTCATATCCCGTTTTAAATTCAAATCGTCTACCAGCTCATTGAATGGATATGACTGATGTTCGAATGCTTCCAGGGAAGTCTTCCGGATCTTTCTGAGGAGTGTCGAAAAATCTTCTTTCCCATCCACCTGGCTTCTCAACGCAACGGTATTGACGTAGAAGCCGATCTGATTCTCGATATCAGCGTGATCCCTTCCGGCTGTCGGGGTACCGATGATGATGTCATTCTGGCCGGAGTATCTATAGAGCAAAACCTTGACAGCGGCGAGCAGCCCCATGAACAATGTCGCACCCTGTTCATGGACCAAAGTCTTCATCGCTGCGTTCGTGTCCGCTCCTATCCTGCCCTTCAGTGTTCTTCCATTGTAGGTCTTCACCGCCGGACGCGTGTTGCTGCAAGCAAGATCCAAAACCGGAAGGTCGCCGCTAAACTGCTTTAACCAATAGGCTTTGTGTTCCTGGAAGCCAGGCGTCTTCAATTGCTCCTGCTGCCATACTGCGTAATCCCTGTACTGCAGATTCAACGGCTGGATCTCGATTGCCGTTCCTTCCGAAAACGCCTTGTAGTATTGCATCAGCTCCCTGATGAAGATATTCATCGACCATCCATCGCTGATGATGTGGTGCATTGTGCAGCTGAACAGATATTTTTCCTCCTGTAGCTTCACGAGCCGGATACGCAAGAGCGGTCCCGATGCGAGGTCAAAGGGTTTCAGCAGCTCTTCGTGCAAGATATACTTCACGGCATAGCTGTGCTCGTCGGCATCTTCCGGCGTGTCGATAAAAAGATTGAAGTCCACTTCATCCGCAGACAAAATAAATTGACGGATCTCGCCCTGATCGTCTTCACGGAATACCGTACGAAGTATTTCATGTCTGCGTACCAGTTCCCTGAAGGCTTTCTCTATCTTGGACGCTTCGACCTTGCGCCCGATCATGTAGACGCCGGGAATATTATAAGCGATGCTTCCCTCCTCGAATTGACTCAGTACCCAGATCCTTCGCTGTGCAGATGATAAAGGATAAGACGCCATCTCAGCAGTTTTGCCGATAACCGAAAAGATGTTCCGCGCCTTCGCCTCAACGAGGTTTGCTATACCCTGTACGGATGGGTTTGAAAAGACATCCCGGATGGTGAGCAGTATATTCGTTTGCTTGTGAAAACGGTTGACAAACGATCCGACAGAAAGTGAGTTAGCCCCAAGGTCGAAAACATCATCGGTGGCCGAGATACTGTTGACGGAAAGAATGGATTTCCAGATCCCCGCTATAACAGTTTCGTTCGCTGAAAAACTTTCGGTTTCTGCCAGTCCTGTTTCCAACGTGTCCGGCAAGGGAAGCGCTTTTCGGTCGATCTTTCCATTACTGTTGAGTGGCAGTGCGTTCAGGAATACATAGGTCTCCGGTACCATGTAACCTGGCAGGCTGCCCTTGAGAAACTCTTTGAGGGCCACCTTGTCCAGTATAACGTCGCTCACGGGCACCACGTACGCGCACAGCTGGTTATTGCCCGCGCCGTCTTTTATTATCTGGACAACAGCCTCTTTCATGCCTGGATATTTCATCAGCATGCTTTCAATTTCTCCGAGCTCGACACGGAATCCGCGTACCTTGACCTGATTGTCCCTGCGACCCAGGAATTCCATGTTCCCATCGGGCAGCATGCGACCAAGATCGCCTGTTCTATACATGTGGCCACCCCACTGACTGAAAAACGGATCAGGCATGAATGCAGCATTGGTCTTCTCAATATCATTCGCATAACCCCTGGCCACGCCTACGCCGCCTATGAACAATTCACCGGCTACTCCTTTCGGGACTGGCCTGAGATAGCGGTCAAGTATGTAGAACGAGTTGTTCTTTATGGGACGCCCATACGGAATACTGCTCCAGCCCGGATCTACAGACAATATCGGGTAGAAGTTCGACCACACCGTGCCCTCCGTTGCTCCCCCGAGGCTGATCACTGAGGCACGCGGAAAGAATTTTTTGATCCTGTCGGGAAGCTGAACAGGTATCCAGTCTCCGCTCATGAATATCAGGCGGAGATCCAGTTGCTCGAATCGTTGTTTATTATGCTCGAGCTCGCCGACGAGGTAATTCATCGTAGTGGGCACTGAATCCCAGAAGGTAATTTTCTCCGTCGTGATCAGGTCCTTGAGTGTGTGCACCTGCTGGATTTCCTGCTGGGTGGCGATCACGATCGTTCCTCCGGCAGCGAGCATTCCGAAGATATCATATACCGA
>CBHTUB010000117.1:0-13405 GCA_966095595.1 uncultured Chryseosolibacter sp.
ATTTAGTGCGGACAAAAAATAACTGGCCACAACAATGCATATAAATCATGCCCGTCGGAGTTTGATAAGCAGGACAATTTTCATTTTAGTATTGATTCTTGGGACATCCTGTGACAATCAAACTACTTTCGATAGTGAAAAATGGAAAATTGAAGAGGACTTAAGGACCTATCCATTTCGCGAGAAGATGGTTGATGATATAATCCAAAATAAAAAATTCATCGGACTTAATTTTTCGCAGATCCTTGACTCATTGGGACAGCCGACTCTGTTAGAAAACATGCAAATATTTTATTTAGTCAAGACGGACTATGGAACAGACATTGACCCCGTCTATTCCAGGGACCTTGTTTTGACTATTAACAAAGACTCTGTCGTGACTGGGGTTTCTATTAAAGAGTGGAAGAAATAAACGGGCCTTATGTGGAATCCATGGCGTGATAAGTAGGACATTTTTTATTTTTGCTCAGCGCCACGGGCTTATACATAACGTTGTGCGTAATGCCCTCCGGACAGTTTGGCCAATGACGAAAGAAATCATAATTGACGGAAATAATTTTAGAACATTGCTCGAGTTCTATGACGAGGTTGAGAACAAATTCACGAGCGGACTAGATTGGGAAATTGGAAGAAATCTTAATGCATACAATGATGTACTGACAGGTGGATTTGGCGTGCACGACTATCAAGAACATATTAAGATTAAGTCGATAAATGCAAATAAAAGCAAGACGGACCTCGGAGAATTATTTGATGCAATCATTGATATGACTCGTGGACACGAACACATCGAATTAAAACTCGAGTAACAGGGCACAGCACAACACAAGCTATAATGCATTTGCCTTCTTTTATTTATTTTTATTTTTGCTCAGCGCCACGGCTTATACATAAACGTTGCATGCAATTACTCCCTGGACAATGAGATTTATTAATTTATGCACAGTTGATAATTCATATGAAGCAAACTTCATAAAGGAGGACCTTGAAGACAACGGGATACCTTGCATACTGACGAATGAAAATATCACGACCCTGATGCCTCATATGAACGGAATCCTTGGTTCAGGAGTTCAGGTACTTGTTGACAAAAAACCGACGTGGTTGTTTGTCCTGACTGCGGTTCAAAAAATATCAAATACGGTTTTGGGACCGCGAACAAAGGCAAAAAGATACTGGCCTTGATTTTAGCGATAGTGATCGGTTCACCGACGAAGCATATACAGCAGACTTATTATTGTGAAGACTGTAAACGTGAGTTTGGGAAATAACTGCCCGCAACAGGAGCAATAAGTTATAGCGGCACGTGGGATGAATGATTCTTATATTTTAGCGTCCCGCCACGCCTTATAGCCGAGCGTTGGCGGCAAGTTTTCTGGATAACTAATAGTTTCAATGAAAAGACTACTCATATTTCTAACAATTCTGACTTTCGGTTGCACGGCCGAAAAGAAGGCCGACAAAAACTTTGCCGACTTAACACAAGACGAGCAAGTAAAATTACTCGGACAACTCGGAGACGAATTTAGGGGCGACTTTTTAAAATATTCGGGACGGGTGACATTTGACGACTCGGCAACGACACAACCTCCAGGGCCACCAATGTTTGTTGAACTCGTAATGGACAAAGACAATCGTTTTGCAATCAGGACAAAATTTCAACAGGGTGAAGTTGAAAATGACACAGCCACATTTTCCTTCCAGGGCGGAGAATCCAATAAAGGAATTGGTAAGTGGTCAGAGCTCGGGGATCAGTTTGAATTAAAATTCACGCTGGGTACGGTGGACAGTTTCTTTGACGACGAAAATAATAAAGGAAAAATTGAGGTGGTCGATAATAACACACTTCGGTTCGACAAGGCGACTGACGAAATTTGGATATACAAGACACCTTGTAAAAAGTGAGGAGAAAGAAAAGCAGGTTTTTTTAGCACGCCTATTCCGGCAACGCTATATAGCCACACGTTGGCGGCAATGTGATAAGTTGAGAATTGGAAGAACGAGTTTAGACTCGACTAAGGCGGGACCCTGACAAGATAACCACCAGGACTATATGACTAGTAACGACTTAAAAGTAAGTTCGAGAATGGCAGTCGGGTTGGGACTGTTCCTTCCCATTGCCGAGACCGTTAGACGCATAAATCAAATATTTGACTACAGAGAGTTTTTCAGTTGGTTTGACGATTATCTTCTCGGAGCAGCTCTGCTTTGTTCCGCTTACCTGGTTTTTAAGGAGACAAAAAATTCAGTTGCTTATCTTATTGCCACGTGGGGAATAGCAACCGGTGCCTTGTTCCTAAGTTTTCTCGGACAGTTTAAGTATTACCAAACAGATTCAGGTGATCCGGGAATATTCTCCACTACTTTCGTTGCAGTTGTGAAAGGAATAATCTTATTGTACATTCTTATCGGTTTAAAAAAGGCTATAAACGCAAATTTGTTACCAGGCCAAACTTCGGATAGAAAAAATGTCCGGGGGAATGATGACCGAGAAGGCTTGGCTGATTAATATGTTGACATAGAATGTTAACGCGGGAAAAAGACGAAGTTATTTAAACGCATATGTTTATAGTTGAACGTTATGCGACACGTGAAAACAAAATCTTCTGTTAATAACAAATAACCAACATGAAACGGATCATTCAATTTTCAGATATCGTCTTGACCGGACTTATTGCCGGAATCATTTTTGGAATTTGGATTGGATATAACCCTCATGATCTATCTGCTGTTGCTTATGTGGAGCAGCAACAGAATGCCATTCGTGCCTTAAATGTACTGATGCCGATATTGGGTTTGATCTCCATTCTGCTGACTGTTACGTATGCTGTTATATGCAAAAGAGATAAATTAAAACGCAATATGTTAATCACTGCTGCGATCCTATTGATTGTTAGCGGGCTTATTACGCGGTTCGGCAATCAACCTATCAATGCTATTGTTATTACCTGGAACCTGGAGAACATTCCCGACACCTGGACGGCATTAAGAGACAAGTGGTGGTCATTTCATATTATGCGAACCCTTGCAACGATAATAGGTTTTGCATTAATTGTATGGGTAACAATTATCGATAACGGTGACGGTACGACAGCATAACATGGGCAGTTGCAGATAGCTGGGTTCCGTGATGCTCAGACACAATCGCAAACCATCGAGCCTTACAGGACTGGCAAGGACTTTGTTTTAATTTCAGAGGTTGTATCCATGGCAAGAAGATTTAGGATCGGCGGCAAAGCAGCCAGCAGAGTATTCGTTCCGTTGTGGGGCGGAGTTAATTTATACATTTGCCAGGGTTGACAGTGACGGAGCAGGCCGCCATTAAGGGACATTTGAAAAAAAGAAGTCGTGAATAAAAAATTAGTAATCCTCGGCCTTTCAACGTTGTTGACATGCTGTCTCGGGAACGGTCCCACGTTTGAAAGGGATGGCTTAATTGGACAATTAGGAACACCTGTAAAGTTAGAACACTACAAGCACAAGGACGGTAAAGCGTTTCAGTATGCAGACACGGCAACATTTGTTATTACTGACCGTCAGAGTTTAAAGGAGGCGATTGAAGAAATAAAGAAGGCAGACGATCCGGAACCTTACAAAGGTGCGGGCTGGGACAAAATAAAAATATATTACGCCGACACGATATTGAATATAAATACTGACAACAAAAGGATTGGTTTATTCGCAGATGGACAGTTTTACGACCTCGGCGATGGAAATTTTATAACGGTGAACCTGGACGATAAGTAGATGGCAGATGCTAATAAGGATGTGCGCAATTACAAAAACGTTGTAGGTAAGGCGCCTTGTGTCCGTTGGACAGATAAGAACAATCGAATATGAGAGTCATTACCCTTCTTACGCTTTTCGCCGGTACAGTGTGTCTCGGCGCATGCTCAGGCTCCCGCACTGACAAATACGCTGTCTCAGACAAGGACGGAAATCATTATTTCGTAAAGACAATGCCCGATGGCAACGACTGGATCACGGAGAATCTCAGGGTCAACGTCCCGGAATCTTTCTGTTATGACGGTCTCCAAAATAACTGTGGTCGGTACGGCAGATTGTACACCTGGAAAACTGCGATGAATGTCTGCGGTGAATTGGGTACAGGCTGGCAACTGCCGACAAGCGATGAATGGCGGGCTCTGGCGAAACATTACGGCGGCGTATACAACGAGTCAAACGACGAAGGCAAAGCTGCGTATCAAGCGTTGATGGCCGGTGGATCGTCCCAGTTCAACGCCCTGCTCGGTGGCGGGACGGACAGGAACGAAGGTTATAAACGAATTGATGCCCACGGCTTTTATTGGACCGCTACTTCCGCCAGTGATTCGATGGCGTGGTTCGGAAACTTCGGTAAGGGACGGCCTGCGTTCTTTCTTCAAAATGATGGGGAGAAGTATCGCGGATTTTCAGTAAGGTGTGTTAGGAAGCGTTAGCGGTTCCGCGTTAATCGTTCCGCGTTAACGGTTCTGCGTTTGCACGCTACTTTCAGCCAGCAGCCAATACCCAACTCGCCACAAATTAAATTTCACTTCGGGTTGTGCTGATTCCATAAACCCCTTAGATTGAAGGTTTATTCTTAATCGAACATGCAGAAAATTTACCTAAGTGACGCAGGGCCAAAGGTTTCGCCCGCAGTGTATGGATTCTATCGGTGGGAGGGAGCTCCCGGCAGCCTTTCGGAAATGGAAAAGATCGTGAACCTCTGTCTGGAGCTGGGTATCAACACGTTCGATCATGCAGATCACTATGGTAACTATCAATGCGAGGAGCTCTTCGGTCAGGTCATCTCCAAACGAGCGTTCAGGCGGGAGGATATTGTATTGTTCAGCAAGTGCGGTGTTCGCATGCCCAACCAGGGAGACACCGCAGTCCGCGTGAAACACTACGATACCTCAGCAAAAAGGATAATGGCCTCTGTCGATCAGTCGCTGAAAAACCTGAGAACAGACTACCTCGACATCTTTCTGCTGGATCACCTGGATCCCATTTCAAACCTTGAGGAAACCGCGATCACACTCGAGAAGTTGAGAACTTCCGGTAAGGTCAACCATATCGGAGTGGCAAACTTCACCGTGTTCCAGCATCAGCTTCTCGCGTCGTACATGAGAACGCCGATCGTAACGCATCACCTTGAGCTTAACCTGTTGAATACATCGGCTCTGGATAACGGACAGCTCGACTATACCAAGCAAAAATACATGAGACCGCTTGTGTCGGCTCCGTTGGCCAATGGACGGATCGCTACCGGCGGCGATGCCATAGCCCATAGGGTCCGGAAGAAACTACAGGAGATAAGCCCCAAATACAATGCGGACATCGAATCCATTGCGGTGGCCTGGTTGATCAAGCTTGGGGCGTTGCCACTGATCGGAACCCTGGAGGAACAAAGAATTCGCCACATTACCTCCGCATTCGATATCCAGCTGGATCATCAGGACTGGTATGATCTTTACAATGCATCCAGGGGAGAATAGGGCGGGAACAATTGTTGCTTAGGATATGGTGATTATTTCAAATTCCAGATTTCATGTTTCACATTGACACGTAGTCTGAAATGCTGGAATTTTGAAATCTGAAATCCCGCGAATGCAGGCCCGGTTTCAAACGTTAAATCCATGAAAAAAATAAGCTTAGCCATTGCGGCCCTGACGATTTTGGTCACTTTTTCATCGTGCGATAAGCTTGATGATCTGTTGACTTTTACCGTTACCGATCATTCCACCATTACCATCCAGAGCAATAGCATTGTCAACCTGCCCATTGATCTCCCGACACCGGAGGTAACCAGCAATGCGAATCAGGAATTTTCGAACAATAACACCCGCGCCGATCTGGTGAAGGATGTCAAGCTCACGGAGATGACCATGGAGATCACTTCTCCCCAGGGCAAGACGTTCAGCTTCCTGAAATCCATTGAGATCTACATTTCGACGGATGGAACCGATAAGGTGTTGCTGGCATCACAGTCCTCAATCCCGCAGACGGCAACGCTGGTGAAGCTTCAAACCAGTGGCGAAAAACTGGACAAATACCTGAAAGCGGATTCTTACAAGCTCCACACGACGATCGTCACGCGTGAAGCCCTGACGAACGATGTCGATATTGAATTGGGACTTAAATTCCGTGTCACGGCGGATCCGTTATAAATCTTTTTTGACCTATGAAGTTATTTTTCCTCGGCATCCTTTCAATTGTAGTTATCTATTCACATGCGCAAAGTGACTTGCGGCAGAAGCTCAGGCAGACGATCACTGGTATGGATGGCAAGGTAGGCATCGCGGTGATGGACCTTGGCACAGGAGATACACTTACATTGAATAACCACTTTGAATATCCGATGCAGAGTGTTTACAAGTTCCCGCTGGCGCTGGCCGTTTTACACGAGGTCGACCGCCATCGCCTGTCTCTTGATCAGAAGATCCACATCACGAAGGAGGACATGGTTCCCGACACCTGGAGCCCGCTGGCGGAAAAATATCCTGATGGCAATGTTGACCTCACCCTTCAGGAAATACTGCTTGCTACAGTGTCGCTTAGCGATAACAATGGCTGTGATATATTGTTTCGTTTACTGGGCGGTCCTGCGAAAGTCGAGAAGTTCGTTCATTCACTGGGCGTTTTGGATATTTCCATCGAGTTTACCGAGGAGGAGATGCACATGGATTGGGAAACGCAATTTGCGAACTGGTGCAAGCCATCGGCCATGCTCGAGCTGCTCAACGCCTTCCATAGAAATTCAGTGCTGAGTCGCGAGAGCTACTACTTTCTCAAGAAGGCCATGACAGAATCTCCGACCGGACCAGATCGTATCAAAGGATTGCTGCCTGAAGAAACTGTCGTCGCACACAAGACCGGGACCGGTGGAAAGAATAAACATGGGATCACGGGCGCGGTCAATGATGTAGGGATCATCACCCTTCCTGACGGACGCCAGATTGCGCTGGTAGTTTATATCACACAGACCAGGCTGCCCGAGGAACATGCCGAAGAAGTGATCGCGAAGGTTTCCAAAACCGTTTTCGATCACTACAATAACTAAATTTCCGCTGCGATCCCTCTGCGCCCCTGCGTCTCCGCGGTGAACATCCGACGCGCAGTCGTTAGCCGCTACGCAAATTCATTTACACGGAAGATCACGGAGGACTACAATTGCCTCCGTAGGAGTACTGAGTGAAATTATACCAGGCGAACGGTATGGCAGCACAATGAGCCTGGAGTTACCTTGTTCTCGTCTAACAAACCGCTATCTTCATGAAATGCCTGGCTTTACAATTCCTCCTTGTTATTTATTTCGAGGCCTCCTGCCAGAATGAGATCGATCTGTACAACCGGGCCAATGCACAGCTTCAGTATCAAAACTATGATGAAGCGATCGCGTTGCTGACGAAGGCGATCCTTGCTAAACCTGATTTCGCGGATGCCTATGCCATGCGGGGTGATTGTTATTATTACCTGAAGGAGTATCCGACTGCTATCGAGAATTACGTCAGGGATGGCACATTCAAAAAGAACAGAAGCAGCTACAGCCTCGCCTGCACCTATGCGCTGACGGGCAATACAAACGAAGCGTTCAGGGCGCTCGAGTCGAACCTGGGTTCGGAGTACAAGGTTAGGATGTCGCACATTGTACAGGATCCGGACCTTGCCAGCCTTCACGCCGATGCGCGATGGGAGCCTTTGACGAAGAAGCAATGGTATTCACCTCTGGAAAATGCATTGCATGATGTCGACGTCAAGCTTGCCGCCAATGACTTGCCGGGAGCGCTGTCATCTGCCCACAAAGCGGTGAGCCTCGATCCGAAGAGCGCCAGGGCGTTTGGAACCCGGGCGATACTATACCTCCGGAGCAACGAGCTTCAGAAATGTCTCGACGACCTGGATCAGGCGATCCGCCTTGAACCCGCATCGGTTTACTACGGCAACCGCGCCTACGCGCACAACAAGGTGGGCAACAAACCGCAATCACTTTCCGATTACGAAAAGGCCATCCAGCTCGATCCGACAAACCTGGTTTACTATGATCTCGGGATCGCGCGTTATGTGAATGGCAACAAACAGGGAGCGCTGGATGCCATGAGAAAACACATTTCCTATTTTACAATGGATGAGATGGGCTTGTATTTCGGCGGTGTGATCGCCAGCGAACTGGAACAGTTCAACGAAGCGCTCGGGTACCTCAATCGCGCGATAGAGGCCAACAGCCAGATTCCGGATTTCTACCTCAGGAGGGGAGATGCTTATTTTCTGCTGAAGAGATATGAAGACGCCCGTGATAATTACGGCAAGGTGATCGAGCTCGATCCTGCGAATGCCTATGCCTATTATCTGCGCGGAAATGCAAGGGGAAGTCTCCTCGACAAAGACGGCGCCTGCTCGGACTGGAAAAAAGCGCAGGAGATGGGCTACGAAGATCCCAACGGATACATCAGAGATCTTTGTCAGTAGTCGCTGCGACCAGAGGGAATTTAACAAAGAACGTTGCTCCTTTGCCCGGTTCGGATTCGCACCAGGCCGTTCCATTCATCAGCTCCACATATTTTTTCACGATGGAAAGTCCAAGTCCTACGGACGGTTCTCCACTGGTAGGCTTTGCGCTGAGACGCTGATATTTCTTGAACAGGTTCTGAAGATCATCAGGTGTAAGGCCCGGGCCGTGATCTTTTACGGCTACCGTCACAAAATCTGATTCCTGTGAAAGGATTACCCTCACGGGGTTTCCCGGGAACGAGAACTTGATGGCATTTGAAATGAGGTTCTCGAATACTTCGAACAGGTAAAGCGCTTCTCCCTTCACGATACATTTGTCTGCGGTAGAAGTGTAGCCCAGCACGATTTCCTTTTGCTGTGCCTGCTTCTCGAAGCTATGCACTACTTTTTGCAGGAGTGCGGACAGGTCGACGTCGTCAAGAAAAACTTTTACGCGTTCGTTCTCCAGCGCATCGATGTCCAGCAAATGGCTGATCATTTTATTGACACGAACGGAGCTATCGACGATCTTTTCAACGAACATATGCTGCTCGCCGGTGAGGTTCGACCTTTCCAGCAACATGATCTGGGCCATTCCCTGGATGTGGTTGATCGGCGTGCGCAGGTCGTGTGCCAGGATGCGGATCAGATTGTTTTTCTCCTCATCGAGGGCAACAAGGTGCTGGTTGCGTTGCTCGAGCTCGTTACTCTTCAATGCGAGTATCTTGCCCTGGGCCTCGATCTTTTCCTTCTGTTCATTGCGCTTCCGATACAGCGTGAGGATCACAACGAGCGAAATGAGCGTAAGCACGGTCAGCGAGAAGAGAAATTTTCTCAGGCGTGTCTCCTTGACGATGATGTCGGCCTTGCCCAGCAGGTCGCGGTATTGAATTTCTTTCTCCTTGGTGAGCAACATGATGGTCTCATCGCTCGATTGTTCTGCGAGCCTTTCAACAAAATGATAGAGCTCCAGGTCGATATACCGTGCAATGATCTTTTCGAGCTCCGTGTGGAATTGTGGTTGACGGAAATATTCCTCCAGCGGCATGCGCCAATCTCCATTTTCGCGGTAGATGATCGCATATCCTTCACGCTTGAGCGGAAGCAGGTTTTGCCTTTTTACCTTGATCGAAGGATCCTCATGGAAAAGCATCATATACACAGGCAGGTCTATAAAACCGAATGCGCTGTCACGAGCGGCAATGGTTTCCATGATGTTCTCGCTGCTGGGAATGTAATCGATCTTAAAATCCAGGTGACCGTCGTCCCGCAATCTCTTCAGCTCTTGCTCGTAGGTCGTTTCGCGGATCGTAACGGCGTGAAGTCTGGGAAGGATCTCATGCAGTGCATCGACATTCGAAAGTATGGGAACATTGTCACTGGTGATCAGCACGGATATGTCGGACATGTATGGCGGACTAAAGTCTACCAGTTCATCGCGCTTCGTTGTGATCGAGAATGCCGACAGCGCAAATGTGGCGTTCTCCGTTTGATTGCCGATGGCGGTGTATGCGTCGCTGAAGCTTTTGGCTTCGACCCATTGAACTGTCAGGTTAACGTTGTATTGTTTGCGAATGAAAGCAGCGAACCCTTCCACGAGCTCGTACTCGATGCCCTTCATCTTTCCATCGACATCGCGATAAATGAACGGTCGTGATTCAAACCAGATTGCCTTGACGGTGCCGCCGCGCTGTTTATAGACCTGAGCCCATGACGGCTCCGTGTTACTTTCAGCATGTAACGAAAAGGCAAGGCATAGGCCTGAGAGGAACAGCCAAACTACCAGGGGTTTCAAGGGGCAAGCGGATTAAGATAACTAATGTACTCATCCCGACGGGGATAGTCAATAGGTAGGTGCTTATTAGTCACCAGTAATTTGCGGGATGTGCTTCTGTTGCGCATCGAATACTTTTCCATTTGATCAGTACTACTACCCGCTAATGGTTAGACATAGAACCAATGGAAACAAAGATTTGGGCGCGGGCTGGTGGTTGACCTCACGGCAAATGCGCACACATCACCTATATCACGTGATTAAAACGAACAGGAGGCAGATGTTCGCTTCCCGCGCACTTCCAAATGCCAAAGGCCATCAACGTTCAATGATTGAACACGAACAACGGATACGCCGCGTTTGCGCTTACTTTTCTGATAACGCTTTCGTGAAAAAGACTCGAGAGGCCATTCCTTTCTACCGTGCAAAGGGCGAGGAGGTCTACGTTATTTTTCTTGGAGTAGCTGTCGATACTCGAGCCTACATCTTCGCCCGATACATGCACAAATTTCAGGCGGGCTGCATTTTCAAAATCGCTCTTGATGGTATATTCTACATCGGCCAGGTGTTTTTTCATTTGGGCATCAGGTTCCGTTTCCAGCACCTGGAGGAGTGTGATCTGGCTTTCAAGCGCGACTGCGAAGGGCAACAGCTGAGCCATCGGTACCTTGGGTTGGTTGATGTAATCGAAGGCGAACAGGATGTTCCGTATGGGCTTGAATTTGATTTCCGGAGGCACGATCAGTACAGGCACCTTGCTGTTGAGGGCAGCGTTATAGCTATTGCTTCCTGTAAAGTACTGTACCAGGTCGTGTGGGCCGTCAGTTCCCATGACGATCATATCGTAGTCGCCCGCCTGCTCTGCAATGGATGCAGAGAGGGAAGAGGACGAAGTCTCGACCTCTGTTTTGCATTCCACGCCATATTGGGTGGCGATCTCCCTGGCCAGGGTAGTGAGATAGTCTACGGGCGTCTCCAGCGTTATTCCCCTGCTTTTCACGTATTGGTCGGAGGCCTCGTCAACCTTGGATTGCACATGAAACAGGCAGATCCCGGCGTCGATGGTTCGGGCAATATTGCCAGCAAAGTGGGCTGCATTCCTAGCGACCGTCGAGTAGTCAGTTGGGCATAGTATTCTTTTCATCACCATGGGGTTGTTTATCATTAAAGTAAAGAAAGTATTTGAAGGGAGAAAATGATATTCGTCATGACGACCATTTATTACGTCCCAACCGCCCGGAACCCGCTGTGAATTGCGTGAAGAAGTGGGAGAATTTCAATTTCTTGCTAAATTTGATTCAATGAGTTTGCTAAAAACGATACACTTTTAGTGAGCCCCCCATTGGCTATTTTTTGCTGTAGTGTTTTAAATTTTTGGAATGACAGAAACTCAGAAATCAACCGGTGCAAACCAGACTTCCGGGCATTTTGAAAAAATGCTGGGAGAGATCGACGATTATGCGATCATCTTCCTCAACAACGAGGGCATGATCACGCAATGGAACAGGGGCGCGGAGAAGATCAAGGGCTACGTCGCTGCCGAGGTGCTCGGCAAGAGCTTTGAAATGTTTTATCCCGCTGAAGATCGTGCGGCAGGACTTCCGAAAAAACTTCTTCAGCAAGCGGTACAGGCAGGAAAGGCCAATTATGAGGGATGGCGGGTACGAAAGGACGGAACGCTGTTCTGGGGAAGTGTTCTGATCACGGCATTGCACGACGAAAAGGGCGAGGTAATGGGCTTTGCCAAGGTAACGCGTGATCTTACCGAGCGAAAGCATGCAGAAGACATGCTTCGAAAGAAGAACAGGGAACTGGAGCGCATCAACCAGGAGCTCAGTTCGTTCGCCTACATTGCCAGTCACGATTTGCAGGAGCCGCTGAGAAAGATCCAGACCTTTATTTCAAGGATCAGCGAGCTTGAAAAGGACAACCTTTCCGACAGAAGCCGCGATTATTTCGCAAGGATCGAGAACGCCGGTGAACGTATGCAGCAATTGATCAACGACCTCCTCGCATACTCGCGCGCACGTCCCGACGAGACCAAGATGGAGGACGTCGACCTCAACCAGCTGCTGCGTGAAGTCACAAAAGGTCTTTCTCAGACCATTGAAGAAAAAAACGCGGTTGTGGATTCCGCAGACCTGCCGCATGTGCGTGGCATACGATTCCAATTGCATCAGCTCTTTGCCAATCTCCTGAGCAATGCGCTTAAGTTTTCCAGACCAGGAGTGCCTCCACGGGTGTGCATCCGTTCGGTAAAGGAGAGCGCGTCGGACACCGGCGAAAAAGAAATGAATCACATTACCGTGGAAGATAACGGGATCGGATTTGACGAAGAGTATAAGGAAAAGATATTCGAGCTCTTCCAGAGGCTTCATGGCCGATCGGAATATGTGGGCACCGGTATCGGACTTGCTATCGTGAAAAAGATCGTAGAGAACCACAAAGGGTCGATCTACGCCACGAGCATCCCGGGAGAAGGCTCAAAATTCCATGTATTGCTCCCCTGATGCCCGCCCGTGTCTGCCGGTCGGTTGCAACTGACCGACACGTCGATTCCGAAAACTGATTTGCCTATTTCGCGCTTTCCGATCATAAAATCATTAAATTGTATCAGTACCCGAGCCTACATAACTGATACCGTCGGTGATGAAATTCTTCCAGAAGGTTGCGTTCGCAGGAATGTTGATTCTGATGCCATTCATTTCAATGGCTCAGCGTATCGGCTTGTTGCTGGACAATTACGTAACTGACCGATGGTATGTCGATCAAAAGCTCTTTTGCGACCGCATCCACGTCGAAGGTGGCGAGTGTCTGCTCGAAGTAGCTTACGGCGATGCGGACGAGCAATATAAACTTGCAGAGCGTCTGCTCCGGCGAAAAGTTGATGTCCTGACGATCGTTCCTACCGATGCGCGAAAAGCCGCAGAGATCGTCGAGCTTGCAAAAAAATACAATGTGCCTGTCATTGCCTATGACAGGTTGATCCTGAGCAACGATGTGGACCTGTATGTATCCTACAACAATGAAAAGGTGGGATACCTGCAGGGAAGCTATATGCTTCGACGTTACCCCGAGGGCAATTACATGCTCATCAATGGACCGGTCACCGATAATAACGCAATTCTCTTTCGAAAAGGACAACTGAGCGCACTTGAT
>CBHTUB010000118.1:0-13404 GCA_966095595.1 uncultured Chryseosolibacter sp.
CCTTCAGGCTATTATCTTCGCCCTGAGAAAACGCCGTCAGCGCGGAAAGCACGAAAAAGATCGTAGCAAAAAACTTCATACGTCGATTGTTTATTCTTCAACAACGATAAATATGTCTTCTGATTTCTTTTTCATCAGATATTTTTCACGTGCGAACTTCTCGACAGACTCACGATCTCCGAACAGTTCATCACGATCCTTCTGAACTTCCTGGATCTTCTCCTCATAATATTCGCGTTCATCCTCCAGGGCGTCCAGCTTTGCGCTCAATTGCCATCGTGCGATCAGGTTATTTGAGTCGAGGGCAAGCATCCAGATAAAAAAAATGAGAAGGCTGACGATGTAAAAGTTCCTCAAGGCCTTCGGAAGTCTCTTTAACATAGCTTAAAAAATGAATACTAAGATAGCAAAAATAACTTCAATGACATTAAGACGTAAAAATCGTGCCTTTGGTTAACCTCCACTTATCTTCAATCCGATAGACAGGGCAGATTCTGTCAATCGCCTTCTGGTTTTCAGCAACAGATCTTTGCTATCCGGATGCCCTGCATTGATATCCACGACTTCGTCAAAAAATGAACTCAATTCCTGAACATCCTCTATCTCGCCTGCCATCGCGATAACCCTGACGCCGATCTTCTTCGCCCTCGACGCAACTCCCAACGGCCCTTTGCCATCGAGTGTCTGCCGATCAAGTTTGCCTTCACCGGTAATTACAAGGTCTGCTCCGGCCAGTGCCTTATCGAAACCTGATACATCCAGGAAATAATCGATACCCGAAACCAGTTTGGCTCCCAGTACACCGTGCAATGTCGCAGCCACTCCTCCGGCGGCTCCCCCGCGCTCAATGATACCGATATTCACACTCTTTTGCGCACTCACAACCTCGGCCAGCCTGCTCATGCTCTCTTCAAGTATCAACACATCAGACAGCGACGCGCCCTTTTGAGGAGCAAAAATCCGCACAGCACCGTTGGGTCCCAGTAAAGGATTTCGAACGTCCGTTAATATGACCAACTCAACGTTCATTAGTCTTTTATCAAGACGACTAAATTCCAGTTGATGAAGGTTCTTCAGTCCGACAGGAAAATCGCCGATAGGATTCTTACCCCGATTTAGCAATTCAACACCGAGCGCCCTCAAAATTCCTACGCCTCCATCCACCGTTGCGCTGCCACCCACACATAACAGAATTTTTTTGACGCCAGTTTTCAATGCAGCTGCCAGCAATTGCCCCGTACCAAATGAAGATGCAACCAGAGGATTCAATTCGGATTTCTGCAATAGCCTGATACCTGATGCATCTGCCATTTCCACAATGGCGATAGATTCTCCATGGCCGAAATAAAACCCGGATTCGATCACTTTGCCCAGCGGATCCTTAACACTGGTCGGCACCCATGCTGCGTGGAAATGTTTTGCAAGCAAACGGCCTGTCCCATCGCCTCCATCTCCAATCGGCAACGTAACAAGATCAGCGATCAGACCGCTTCGCTCCAGTCCGGCCGTGATCGCATCGGCAACTTCTTCTGCCTGTAATGCATGTTTAAAAGCATTTGGAGCGATGACAATCTTCATTGCTTGTTTACAACATTCTGTGGCCGGCCTTCAATCGCATTTTTCACATTCAGAAAAGTTATATCCATTATCCTCTTCCGGGCTTCGAAACTCAACCACGCATTATGAGGCGTAATGATACAGTTCGGCAATCCGATCAACGGATGATCCGCCGGAGGAGGTTCAACGGAAAGCACGTCCAGCGCTGCGCCGGCGATCCGCCTCGATTTCAACGCATCTGCCAAATGCGCTTCCCTGATCAATTGACCACGTGAAGTGTTGATCAGAAAAGCTGACGGCTTCATTCTGTTGATCAGGTCAGCATTCACAAAACCGTTATTTTCCGGGGTCAACGGACAATGGAGTGAAATAAAATCAGCTTCGGAGAACAACTTCTCCAAACCAACACGAACATCGGTGGCCTGCTTTGGTGATGGATTAAAAAATATGACATTCATGCCGAACGCTCTGCCGATTTCGGCCACCTTTTGTCCAATTCGACCAGAGCCAACAACACCCAATGTTTTTCCCGCAAGCTCAATTAATGGCGTTGTTGTAAAACACCAGTCTATCGACCTCGACCACTCGCCTTTCGAAACACGTTCTGCATTGGGGCCAACATGATTTGTCAGCGCAAGTATGAGCGCAAAGGTATGCTGCGCGACTGAGTCAGTTCCGTAAGCGGGAACATTACATACCGGAATACCCTTCCCCTTTGCCTCACCGACATCGATAACGTTGTAGCCCGTTGCCGTGACGCAGATGAGTGAAAGCTTTTTTAGTCGCCGTATCAGATCGGCACTGATAGGCGTTTTATTCGTAATGACTACGTCGGCTTCCTCCAAACGACCAGGTAATTCCTCCACACTTGTGCGATCGAAAACTTTCACGCTACCCAGCTGTTCAAAGCGTTCCCAGCTTAAGTCACCCGGATTGAGTGTAAATCCATCCGTAACTACAATATTGCGCATGATTGAATTTAAACGATCGCACGACTAAAAACAAAAGGCTGAGCATTGCCCAGCCTTTTCTGTTTACAGAAACAATAGTTTTAGAATTTTCTTCCGGGAAAGTACGCCACTTCTCCGAGCTCTTCTTCGATCCTGATCAACTGGTTATACTTCGCCATCCTATCAGAACGTGAAGCCGAACCGGTTTTGATCTGACCTGTATTCAATGCAACAGCAAGGTCAGCAATTGTGCTATCTTCAGTTTCACCGGAGCGGTGAGACATCACACTCTTATAGGCCTTGCGCTTTGCAAGATTTACAGCATCGATGGTCTCGGTGAGCGAACCGATCTGATTAACTTTTACGAGGATTGAATTAGCCACGCCTTTATCAATACCCTCCTGCAGACGCTTCACGTTGGTTACAAACAAATCGTCACCCACAAGCTGGATCTTCTTTCCGGCTTTTTCAGTGAGTTTTTTCCAACCTGACCAGTCATCTTCAGACATGCCATCTTCAATTGAAATGATCGGGTACTTGTTGATCCAGTTCACCCAATAATCAACCATCTCATCGGAGCTGATCGTCTTGCCGGATGATTTCTTGAATGTGTAAGTATTTTTAGCAGCATCGAAGAATTCAGATGACGCAGCATCCATCGCAATGAATACATCTTCACCCGGCTTGAATCCAGCCTTTTCGATCGCAGTAAGAACAACCTCAATCGCTTCTTCATTCGACGCAATATTCGGAGCAAATCCACCTTCGTCACCGACGTTGGTTGAAAGGTGCTTGTCGTGAAGTACTTTCTTAAGCGTATGGAATATCTCTGTTCCCATCCTGAGCGACTCGGAGAACGTGTCGGCCTTCACAGGCATTACCATGAATTCCTGGAAGTCGATCTTGTTGTCAGCGTGGCTACCACCATTCAGGATATTCATCATGGGTACGGGAAGGGTATTTGCATTTACGCCGCCGATGTAACGATAAAGTGGCAAGCCAGCTTCCATCGCCGCAGCTTTAGCTACTGCCAGTGATGTTCCGAGGATAGCGTTAGCACCGAGGTTTCCCTTGTTTGCCGTGCCGTCAAGCTCGAGCATCACCTTGTCGATCAGATTCTGATCGTATACCGAAAATCCCACGATCTCTTCTGCGATCTTCGCATTTACATTATCAACGGCTTTGGTAACACCTTTGCCTACATATCTTTTCTTGTCATTGTCGCGAAGCTCAACTGCTTCATGTGTTCCGGTAGAAGCACCAGATGGAACAGCAGCACGGCCAAACGCGCCACTTTCAGTTACCACATCGACTTCGACTGTCGGGTTACCACGGCTGTCGAGTATCTGACGTGCGTGAACACTTTGGATTAAACTCATAATGGTTGATTTTAGAATTTCAGGATTTGTTGGATTGTTGTTTGATTTTATTTTTTATCCGATTTGACCATGTCGATAAACTGATCAAAAAGGTAGTTCGAATCGTGCGGCCCCGGTGAAGCTTCAGGATGGTATTGTACTGAAAAAGCTTTTTTGTTTTTCAGCCTGATGCCCATGATCGTGTTATCGTT
Source organism: uncultured Chryseosolibacter sp. (assembly GCA_966095595.1). Lineage (GTDB taxonomy): Bacteria > Bacteroidota > Bacteroidia > Cytophagales > Cyclobacteriaceae > Chryseosolibacter. The sequence continues at coordinate 4,078 of CBHTUB010000118.1, forward strand.
AAGATGAAGGTGCGTCACCTCTACGTTGGCATTCTTGTCGATATCTTTTTCACTCACGGCAAATCCATGATTCTGGGAAGTCATTTCACCTTTCCCTGTCAGCAGATTTTTCACCGGATGGTTCAGCCCCCTGTGACCATGGTGCATTTTATAGGTTGACAATCCGCACGACAACGCGAGGATCTGGTGACCAAGGCAAATTCCAAATACTGGTTTGTCGGTGTTCACCACATCTTTCACGGTTTTGATTGCATAGTCCATCACGGCGGGATCACCAGGCCCGTTGGATATAAAATATCCGTCTGGATTCCACTTTGCCATCTCCTCCCTGGTAGTCTTAGCAGGAAAAACTTTAATGTAACATCCCCGCTGGGCCAGGTTCCTCAGAATATTCCTTTTGATGCCCAAGTCGAGAGCTGCAATTTTGATGGGTGCCTTTTCGTCCCCGATGAAATATGGCTCTTTGGTACTGACGACCGATGAAAGCTCCAGCCCTTCCATTGAAGGTACTTTTTTGATCGCCACCTTCATTTCCTCAGGAGTAAGCTCCGACGAAATGAGCGCATTCATAGCGCCCTTATTTCTGATGTAGCGAACAAGCATCCGCGTATCAACATCCGCTATACCGACTACACCATTTCTTTCCAGGTAATTTTGAAGGCTTTCCTTCGCTTCCTTTCTGCTATACTGCTCGGCAAAATCGTTCACCACAACGCCGGCAATTTTCGTATGGCCCGATTCCTGTTCTTCATCCAGGGCACCGTAGTTCCCGATGTGTGCGGTTGTGTTCACAATTATCTGTCCGTAGTACGAGGGATCCGTATAGATCTCCTGATATCCGGTCATACCGGTATTAAAACAAATCTCACCGCCTGAAGTGCCGATTTTGCCAATCGCCGTTCCTTCAACCAGTAAACCATCCGCGAGGAGTAAGTAGGCTTTTTTCATAATTGTGTACAAAAATAAGTCTATCGAGTCATTTTAAAAGTCTGTGTTCCCTAAAGCACGCCAAATGCTGAAAACTCCTTCCCCAAACGTTTGAACATAAAAAAAGGGACTGAAGCGAGCTCCAATCCCCTTGATTTTATAGTTAGCTGAACCACTATTCCTTGTCCTTTTTAGACTTTGTAGTTTTCTTTTCAGCTTTTCCGTCTTCTTTTTTCTCAGCGGCAGGCTTTTTGGCTTTCTTTTCTGCCTTTGCTTCAGGAGCAGCAGCCTCAGCACCTTCCGCACCCTCCTTCTTCTTACCACTGCGGCTTCTGCGGGTCTTGCCTTTCTTCTCAGCACCTTCCTTAGTGTAAAGTGTGTTGAAGTCTACAAGCTCCATGAGACACATCTCAGCATTATCGCCCTGGCGTGTATCAGCTAACTTGATGATGCGGGTATATCCCCCTGGACGATCAGCAATCTTCGAAGCTACTTCGCCAAAAAGTGTCTTCACAGATTCCTTATTGCCAAGGTATGAAAAAACAACCCTTCTTGAATGCGTAGTATCGTCCTTCGATTTAGTCAAAAGAGGCTCAACATACTTTCTAAGAGCCTTGGCTTTAGCAACAGTAGTTGTGATTCTTTTATTTAAAATCAGTGAAGAGGCGAGGTTAGAAAGCAGCGCTTGTCTGTGTGCTGTTTTCCTGCCTAAGTGATTTACTTTCTTACCGTGTCTCATGATTTCGTCGTGTTATATTGGCCTATGGGTAACCTGGGCCTAGTCCTCGTCAAGTTTATATTTTGAAAGATCCATACCGAAGGTAAGGTTCTTTTCCGCTACCAGTTGTTCCAATTCAGCAAGCGACTTCTTACCGAAGTTTCTGAATTTCATCATATCAGAGATCTCGAGCTGCACGAGGTCGCCGAGTGTCTTCACATCAGCTGCCTTCAAGCAGTTGTAAGCACGCACTGAAAGATCAAGGTCATGAAGAGGCGTCTTCAACAGCTTACGCATGTGAAGCATTTCTTCGTCGACCTGCTCGATCTCGGCATCCTTACCAGTTTCGAGTTCGATAGATTTGTCGGAGAATAATCTGAAGTGCTGGATCAGAATGTGAGCCGCACCTTCAAGAGCCTTCTCGGGATGGATCGAACCATCAGTTTCGATATCTACCAAAAGTTTTTCGTAGTCAGTCTTCTGCTCAACGCGGGTATTTTCCACGCTGTATTTTACGTTCTTGATCGGCGTGAAGATCGCATCGATCGGAATGAATCCAAATACTTGTTCAGCCGGCTTATTTTCCTCTGCCGGAAGATATCCGCGACCTTTTTCAATAGTCAATTCGATCTCAAACTGAGCTGACTCGTCGAGGTTACAGATGACGTGGTCAGGATTGAGGATTTCAAATGCTGATGTGAATTTTGCGATATCGCCAGCCTTGAATTGCTTCTGCTTCTTGATGTTGACAGTGATCTTGTTATCAAAATTGTCAGCAACCTTTCTGAATCTCACCATTTTCAAGTTGAGGATGATCTCCGCAACGTCTTCAACCACACCCTCAATTGTAGAAAATTCATGGAGAACACCAGGGACCTTGATCCCGGTAATCGCATAACCTTCCAGGGAGGACAACAGAATTCTTCTCAGTGCATTACCGATCGTAACTCCATATCCTTTTTCCAGAGGCTTGAATGTGAACAGTCCGTGAAAATCATCAGACTTTTCCATTACAACCTTCTCTGGCATTTGAAATGCTAATATTGACATAATGTAGTGTTGAGATTAAACTTAAAAATTACTTAGAATACAATTCAACGATCAATTGCTCGCTGATGTTTTCAGGGATATCCTCGCGTGGAGGCAGATTAACGAGCTTACCGATCATCTCGTTACCATCCCATTCCAACCAATTGTATTTTTTAGCACCCTGGATTGACAAGCTGTTGGTGATCACTTCCAATGACTTGGAACGCTCACGAACGCCGATCTGATCTCCAGGCTTCAGGGTAAATGATGGGATATTTACGATCTCACCGTTTACCTGTATGTGTTTGTGTAGAACAAGCTGACGCGCTGCCCTGCGGGTGGGTGCAATACCCAGGCGGTATACAGTGTTATCAAGTCTTGCCTCAAGAAGTTGCAACAAAACCTCACCGGTCTTACCCTTTTTACGTGAAGCGGTGTCGAATACTTTTGCGAACTGTCTTTCCAGCAAACCGTAAATGTATTTTGCCTTCTGCTTCTCGTTCAGCTGAGTAGCATATTCAGACTGCTTGCGCTTCTTACCACGTCCGTGTTGTCCAGGAGCGTAGTTCTTCTTTTGCAAAGCCTTATTTTCACCTAAGATAGGTTCGTTAAACCTTCTTGAAATTCTGACTCTTGGGCCTGTGTATCTTGCCATGTTACTTTTTTATTTCCGATTCCACATTCCAGATTTCAAATTGCTGGTTTGAGATCTGAAATTTGAAATTTTAAACTTGATTATACTCTTCTCTTTTTAGGAGGTCTGCAACCGTTGTGAGGAAGCGGAGTCACGTCGCGGATCGCTGTGATCTCGATTCCGGCGCCCTGAATTGTACGGATCGCAGATTCGCGACCTGCGCCAGGACCTTTCACGAACACCTCAACTTTTCTCAAGCCAAGCTCGTAGGCTTTGGAAGCGCATTCCTGAGCAGCCATCTGAGCAGCATACGGAGTGTTCTTCTTTGAACCTTTAAACCCCATCTTACCGGCTGATGCCCATGATACAACCTGACCAGTTGTATTGGTCATCGCGATGATGATGTTATTGAAAGTAGCTTTGATGTGAGCCTGACATACAGCCTCAACGTTAACGACTCTCTTTTTTGCTTTATCTTTTCTCTTTTCAGCAGTTGCCATATTCTTATTGTTGATTTATGACTCTTCGTCCTGACGGAACAAGACTCGAATCTTAAATTTTATTAGCCTTTAGTTGCCTTCTTCTTGTTGGCTACAGTCTTACGCTTACCCTTACGTGTACGCGCATTGTTCTTGGTAGTTTGACCACGAACAGGAAGACCTTTGCGATGGCGAAGACCACGATAGCATCCGATATCCATTAAGCGCTTGATGCTCAGCTGGATCTCAGACTTCAGAACACCTTCGATTCTGAATTTTTCGGCAATTATTGCACGAATGGCATTTGACTCTTCGTCATTCCAATCTTTTACCTTCTTATCCAGGTTCACACCTGCTTCAGTAAGGATATTTTGGGCTGACCTGCGGCCAATACCAAAAATGTAGGTGAGGCTGATCTCGCCCCTCTTGTTATCCGGAATATCTACACCAGCAATACGTGCCATAGTCTTAACCTTGTCTTTGTTTATACCTTGGATTTTTCTTGTTAATCACATACAACTTGCCTTTGCGTCTGATGATCTTACATTCAGCGCTGCGCTTCTTTATGGATGCTTTAACTTTCATCTCTTTATATATCTATTCGATCTACTTGTATCTAAATACAATTCTTCCTTTTGTCAAATCATAGGGCGACATTTCCAATCTTACCCTGTCGCCAGGTAAAATACGAATGTAGTTCATTCGCATTTTTCCGGAAATATGGGCCAAAACTTCATGGCCATTTTCAAGTGTCACCCGAAACATTGCATTCGACAATGCTTCACTTATAGTTCCATCTTGCTCAATTGACTTTTGCTTCGCCACTTATAGCTATAATTTTCTTCTATGTACTCGTGCGTCGTCAGGATCTCAGTTCTGTCTGCATGCACCGCCACCATATGCTCAAAATGCGCTGATGGCTTCTTGTCTGCTGTCCGGATCGTCCAACCATCACGCTCCTGCACAACGCTCTTCGTTCCCTGGTTGATCATCGGCTCGATGGCGAACACCATTCCCGGAACGATCTTCACTCCTTTTCCACGCTTTCCGTAATTCGGAACCTCCGGATCTTCATGAAGTTTTTTCCCTACGCCGTGACCGACCAACTCCCTTACGACTCCATATCCGAAACTCTCGACATAGCTCTGTATCGCATAGGCAACGTCGCCGATCCGATTACCAGACTTCGCCTGAGCGATGCCCCGGTAAAGCGATTCCAGAGTTCTTTCAAGGAGCAGGAGCGTCTCGGGTTTTACACCTTCCAATGGATATGTATACGCCGAATCACTATGATAACCCTTGTACTGAACCCCGCAATCAATCGAGATCACATCGGTCTCCTTCACTTCATAATTCCCCGGAAATCCATGCACCACCACCTCGTTAACCGAGATGCAGAGCGATGCAGGAAAGCCCTTATAATTCTTGAATGAAGGAATTCCACCGTTGTCACGGATGAATTCTTCAGCCACCTTATCGAGTGTAATTGTTTTTACACCCGGACGGACCAGCTTTGCAATCTCGCCGTGAGCTTTCCCGAGTATCTGGGCAGACTCACGAATAATTACCAGCTCTTCTTCCGTCTTTAAGTTGACCATTCAGCTTTTAGGCTGCAGCAAATTGAGAACGTCCTTTAACTCGGCCTGACTTCATCATACCTTCGTAGTGTCTCATCAACAGGTAGCTCTCTATTTGCTGAAGTGTATCGAGGATAACCCCGACCATGATCAGCAATGACGTGCCACCGTAGAACTGTGCGAAGTTTTGGCTGATGCCCGCCTTCACAGCAAATGCAGGAAGGATCGCGATCACCGCCAGGAACAATGCACCAGGCAAAGTAATTCTTGATAATACCGTATCGATAAACTCAGCAGTTTGCTTACCTGGCTTCACGCCCGGAACAAAACCACCATTCTTTTTCAAATTATCCGCAATGTCGTTCGAGTTGATCGTGATCGCCGTATAGAAGAACGTGAAGATCAGGATCAGTGACGCGAACACCAGGCTGTACTGCCATGAATAAGGATCAGAGAACGTTGAACCGATGGCGGCTCCGATGTCTGAATCTCTCCAAAGGCCGGCCAGCAAAACCGGAATGAACATCAGGGCCTGGGCAAAAATGATCGGCATTACGCCGGCAGAATTGAGCTTCAAAGGAATGAAGTCACGCTTGCCGCCATAAAGTTTATTACCGATTACCTGCTTGGCATACTGAATTGGAATCCTGCGGGAAGCCTGTGTCAACATGATCACGCCCATCACCACTGCAAACAACACCAATAACTCGATGATGAAGAGAAGTGCGCCGTCCATACCGCGGTTTTCGACAGCTTCACTGTAAAGGGCAAATGGAAGACGGGACACAATACCGATCATGATCAGTACGGAGATACCGTTACCGATACCTTTGTCTGTGATCCTTTCTCCAAGCCACATACAGAACATGGTACCTGCAACGAGGATAACAAGCGCCGAGAAGTAGAAGAAGAACCCTGGTTCAATGATTGCACCCTGATCGATGGTCCCCCGGATATAGGCATAGCCCTGGAAACCGGTGATAAAGATTGTCAGAACACGGGTGATCTGATTCAGACGCTTGCGACCAGACTCACCTTCTTTCTGCAGTTTCTGGAAATAGGGAACTGCGAATGAGAGGAGCTGCACAATGATCGAAGCAGAGATATAGGGCATAATACCCAGAGCAAAGATCGATGCACGGCTGAATGAACCGCCAAGGAAGGTGTTCAATAATCCAAGAATACCGTCCGTCGCTCCCGAGCCAACAAGACTTGGGTGAGTAGGATCAATACCCGGAATTACGATGTAAGAACCCAATCTGAAGATGATGAGGAACCCGATGGTGTTCAGGATCCTGACACGAAGATCTTCGATTGAGAAAATGTTCCTTATGGTCTGAAAGAAACGCTTCATTATTTTACAATTGTAGCGGTGCCACCAACGTTTTCAATTGCCTTTGTAGCAGTTGCTGAAAAAGCGTGAGCTTCAACGCTGATTTTCGATTTCAATTCTCCTCTTCCCAATACTTTCACTTTATCGTTCTTTGAAACGATACCCCTCTCGATCAAAAACTGAATATTGATAGCGCCACCTTTATTTTCAGCCGCCAATCCTTCGAGAACGTCAAGATTCACAGCCTTGAAATATACTTTGTTGTTGTTTTTGAAACCGAACTTGGGAACACGTCTCTGGAGTGGCATCTGACCGCCTTCGAAACCAGCTTTAGCATGGTATCCAGATCTTGACTGAGCACCTTTATGACCACGTCCTGCTGTAGAACCACCAGAACCCTGACCACGTCCGAGTCTCTTGTTTGTCTTAACTGAACCTTTTGCAGGTGTTAGTGTATGTAATTTCATCTTAAAGCTCTTTTACAGTGATCAAATGATTAACTTTTCTGATCATTCCGGCGATTTGAGGAGTCAACTCCACCTCAACCGTTCTATTGATTTTACCAAGGCCCAAAGCTTTGATCGTCAGGATCTGCGTTTCAGGACGCTTAATGGTACTTCTTGTCTGGGTGATCTGTACTTTCGCCATCGTCTTAGCCGTTAAAAACTTTCGATAATGCAACTCCTCTGTTTCTGGCAATCGTGTTGGCATCTCTCATGCTTGTCAAAGCGTCGAAGGTCGCCTTCACCACGTTATGCGGATTTGAAGAACCTTTTGACTTTGCCAATACGTTGTGAACACCAGCACTTTCAAGCACCGCACGCATCGCACCACCTGCGATAACACCAGTACCCTGGGAAGCAGGCTTTAACAACACGAAACCACCACCGAATTTACCGACAGCTTCATGAGGCACTGTTCCCTTGATGATAGGAACTTTAACGAGATGCTTCTTCGCATCGTCGATGCCCTTGGTGATCGCGTCAGTCACTTCATTGGCTTTACCAAGTCCATAACCTACAACACCATTACCATCACCTACCACTACGATAGCGGCAAAGCTGAATCTGCGACCACCTTTTACCACCTTTGCTACACGCTCGATGGCTACGACCTTTTCTTTAAGATCGATTTCGCTGGCTTTTACAGTGCTAATATTGCTTACTGACATATCTTGAATTTCTTATTCTTAGAATTTTAAACCACCTTCTCTGGCACCTTCAGCAAATGCTTTCACATTGCCGTGATAGAGATAACCATTACGATCGAATACCACTGAGCTTACACCCGCAGCAACCGCCTTCTCGGCGATCTTCTTGCCTGTGATTTTTGCGTTCTCCTGGTTCAGGGTCTTCTTACCCAATTCAACAGTCGACGCCGACGCAACAGTCACCTGTTTTACATCGTCAATGATCTGAGCGAAGATCCCGGTATTGCTCCTGAATACGGATAATCTTGGTCTCTCAGTTGTTCCGCTGATCTTCTTGCGAACACCAGCCTTTATTCTTTCACGTCTTTCTCTATTCTTGCCTGCCATAGGTCTGTTTATCTATGATGCTTTAAGTTCTTAATTATTTAGCAGCAGCCTTACCAGCTTTTCTGCGTACGTACTCACCCACGAAGCGAATACCTTTTCCTTTGTAAGGCTCAACCTTACGGAGCGACTTGATCTTGGCAGCAACCTGTCCGACCAGTTGCTTGTCTGCGCCCTCAAGGACGATCGTAGGGTTACCCCCTTTTTCCTGGGTTGCTGTAACTTTTACCTCAGCTGGAACTGCCATGAAAACGTTGTGCGAATATCCGAGACTAAGTTCAAGTACGTTGTTGGCAGCCGTAGCCTTGTAACCAACACCGATCAACTCCATGTTTGTTTTATATCCTTTGGAAACACCCTCAACCATGTTGGCGATCAATGCGCGATATAAACCGTGCAGTGACTTATGACGTTTCTGATCTGTAGGTCTTTCGATAGTTACCGTGCCGTTTTCGTTTGTCAGCTTGAAATCAGGCTCGATAGCTTGCTTCAATTCACCTTTAGGTCCTTTTATAGTAACCACGTTGTTAGCGTAGGTAAAAGTTACTCCTGAAGGTATTGTTACTGGTAATTTTCCTATACGTGACATGGCTCTCGATTAATAAACGTAACACAATACTTCACCACCAACATTCATGGTTCTTGCTTCCTTATCGGTGATTATACCGCGGGAAGTTGAAAGGATAGCTACACCAAGGCCATTCAACACGCGTGGCATCTGTGCAGCATTTACGTATTGACGAAGACCTGGAGTACTGATTCTCTCAAGGCTGGTAATTGCCGACTCCCTTGTTTCAGGGTTGTACTTCAAGGCAATCTTGATATTACCCTGGTTGTTCTTGGTATCCTCGAACTTGTAGTTAAGGATATAGCCCTTGTCGAATAACACTTTTGTTATTTCCTTCTTCAGATTTGAAGCAGGGATCTCCACAACGCGGTGATTTGCCTTTATCGCATTCCGCAACCGGGTCAAGTAGTCTGCTATAGGATCAGTCATTTTCTTATTCCTTTATTTAAAAAGCAAGCCCGTGTTTTTTCAAACCGGGCTGCAAAGATATCGAACAATTTTAATTATTCAAACTGTTATCTGGTTTCC